>NZ_AZRJ01000004.1:0-78965 GCF_002895495.1 Petrotoga sp. HWHPT.55.6.3
TAATACTCTCTCTCTTTTTATTTTTTTGTTTTTTGTTCTATGAGGAGTGATATCTTTTTTTTACCCCTTTTGTCAAGTACCTCATCAACCATTTTTATTATACAGCCTAAAAACTAAATTTTATAAACCATGAAAAATTTTTCATATTTTAATTATTCTGGTAATATTTGCTTTTAATTGGTCTTAATCGTTTATAATTCCTTCAGATAAGCTGTAATCGAACTTGAT
This sequence comes from Petrotoga sp. HWHPT.55.6.3, assembly GCF_002895495.1. Taxonomy (NCBI): domain Bacteria; kingdom Thermotogati; phylum Thermotogota; class Thermotogae; order Petrotogales; family Petrotogaceae; genus Petrotoga; species Petrotoga sp. HWHPT.55.6.3. The sequence continues at coordinate 229 of NZ_AZRJ01000004.1, forward strand.
AAAAATCAGATTTTGTGGAATACTATTAATGCGATGATTTGCTTCAAACTTGCAAACAAGAGGCTTTTATTTTCAAATTAAAATTTATTACTTGTGTATTAAGATGAAATGTGATAAAATATAAAAGGAAATTGTTTGGGAAAGTATTGTTAGTGTGTACAAATTCTAATAAATTTGCAAAGGAGGTAGAGGTATGAAAAAAGTTTTTATTGTTCTTATGGTTACTTTGATGGGTGTTTTTGCTTTTTCACAGGTTAAAAACCCTGATATGATCTTCGATGCAACACTAAGTGAGCCAGATACTTTAGACCCTCACCATGCTTATGACACTTCTAGTGGTGAAGTTATTTTCAACGTATATGACAACTTGGTAGCATACGATGGTGAAAGTTTGTCCAAGTTTGTTCCTATGCTTTCAACCGTTGTCCCTACAGTTGAAAATGGTTATTTGAGAGATGGTGGAACAACATATGTCTTCCCAATAAGAGAAGGTGTTAAATTTCAAAACGGTAACGATTTAACCCCTGAAGATGTCGAATACACCTTGGAAAGAGCGCTGTTATACAACCCTGCTGGAGGACCAGTATGGATGTACTTAGACCCTATGTTTGGTGTATTCAGCATTAGAACACTAGTAGAAGACTATGTAGGTGCTTCATGGGATACCATATTTGATGATGATATGAATCCAACAACTCCAGAATACGAAGAAGCTTTAGTTAATTTCTATTATGATGTAATCGATCCTTCAGTAGAAGTTCAAGGTAACGAAGTTCATGTTCATTTGGCAAGACCTTTTGCCCCATTTTTGAATGTACTCGCTTCAGGAAGTGGTTGGGGTGCGATATTAGACAAAGAGTACTCTATAGAAATAGGTGCATGGGATGGAAATGCAGAAGGTTGGTGGAAGTATCACGGATGGACGAAAGAACAGTCTCCTTATTTTGATCATGCTATGGGAACTGGTCCGTATAAATTAGTAGAATGGGATCACGCTCAACAAAGGATAACGCTCGAAAGATTCGACGATTACTGGAGAGGTCCCGCACCAATAAGAAGAGTAATTATTCAAGGTATAGATGAATGGTCAACAAGAAGAGCTATGCTTGAAACAGGCGATGCAGACATAGCCTATGTTCCTGCTCAGTATTTAGATGTGGTTCTTTCTATGGATGGTCTGACCGTTATTCCTGGCACACCTGAAGTTTCAATTACTTCTTTAGGATTCAATTGGCAAGTTGATCCTGAGTCCCCATACATTGGCTCTGGTCAATTGGATGGAAACGGTATTCCACCAGATTTCTTTGAAGATCATAATGTTAGATTAGGTTTCGCGTATGCCTTTGATTATGATGGTATGATAAATGAAGTCTTGAACGGTTTAGGCGAAAAAGTTCCTACCGCTTTGCCAACTGGATTCTTAGGGTATAGTGAAGATCTCCCGACATACGAATTGGATCTGCAAAAGGCTGAAAATTACTTTAAACGTGCTTACAAAGGTAGATTATGGCAAACAGGTTTCAAAATGACTATTCTTTACAATACAGGGAACGATTCAAGGAGAGTATCTGCTGAAATATTGAGAGATAATTTAGCACAAATAAATCCTAGATTCCAAGTTGAAGTTAGAGGAGTTCAATGGCCAACTTACTTAGATGAAAGAGAAAACATGATGCTTCCTGTTTACATCATTGGTTGGGTTGCTGATTTTCCTGATCCACATAACTTTATTTTCACTTATTACCACAGTGAAGGTGATTACGGAGGGTACTACGGCGATAACTTTGCGGAATTTGCAAGCTTGCCAAGACCAGAATTTGGTGGAAAATCATTGAACAAAATGATAGAAGACGCAGCCCTTGAATCTGATCCTGCTGTAAGAGAGCAAATGTATATAGATATTCAAGAATTTGTCTTTGATTATGCTCTTGTTTTGCCTCTTTATCAGCCACAAGGGTTGAGAGTCCATCGTTCTTGGCTAAAAGGATGGATAGATAATCCAATTTGGCCTGGTGATTATTACTATAACTACACTAAAGTAGAGTAATAATTCTGCTAAGATAATGTAAAAAGAAGTTTTTTTGTAGTAAAATTTGAAGAGAGGGGTTTTCCCCTCTCTTTTTAAGTGATTACTTATTAAGTATAATTCACAGAGCGGAGGTGTTTACTTTTGACAACATACATCATCAGAAGGTTGTTATTACTACCTTTGATTATGTTAGGTGTTACTTTGATAGTTTTTTCTATGCAACAATTACTAGGACCTTTGAAACTTTTATCTACCTATGTTGATCCAAATACTTATGCAAAATTATCCGATCAGGATAAAATCGTTTTAATGGAGCAGTACGGTTTAACAGATCCTTGGCCAGTTAGATATGGAAAATGGATTGGGAATTTGTTCAAAGGTGATCTTGGATGGTCTGTAGTGGGCAAAGAACCTGTTTTAGATGCTTTATTACACAGGTTCCCCTATACGGTAGAATTAGCACTATATGCTATTTTTCCTATAATAGGGATTGGTATATGGTTGGGGGTTACCGCTGCAGTTCATCATAACTCATTTATAGATCAGGCTATTAGAATTTTCGCTTTAATAGGTTGGTCTTTGCCAGATTTTGTTTGGGCAATATTGGTTTTATTGATATTTTATATTGGTTTAGGTTGGTTTCCGCCAGGTAATCTAAGCTTATGGGCAGACGAAGTTGTAAAAAGTGCCTCCTTTAATAATTATACTAATCTTTTGACTATAGATGCATTACTCAACGGAAGAATTGATATATTTTGGGATGCTTTAAGGCATATTTTAGGACCCATAATTGCCATTTCTTGGTTATGGTGGGCTAATCTATTGAGAATTACCCGATCTTCAATGTTGGAAGTTCTTAGAAGAGATTATATAAGAACTGCAAGATCAAAAGGTTTACCAGAAAGAGTAGTCATAAACAAACATGCCCGAAGAAATGCTCTAATTCCAGTTGTAACAACCGCAGGTCAAATGGTTATTGGTTTATTGGCAGGCGTTGTTATAGTAGAGATGGTTTTTGTTAGAACAGGTTTGGGATCATTTGCGGCAACAGCGGCTCAGACTCTAGATTATGCTTCTATAATGGGTGTTTTATTATTTACTTCTTTCATACTTATTGTTGGAAATCTTATAATCGATATATCGTATGCATTTATTGATCCAAGAATCAGGTTAGGGTGAGGTGAAAATTGTGAATGAAGAAACAAAAAGGGCTTTAAAGCGTTTTTTTACTAATCCTTCCGCCATTATTGGCTTTTCTATATTAGTTTTTTTCATAATTGTAGCAATATTTGCACCAGTGATTGCACCTCCTCAATTACCAAATGAAAGAAACTTGGAAAGGGCCCTTGAATTAGTAAATGAAGATCCAACAGGGAATAAAGATTCTATTATTCAAGAGTTTCAAAACTATTGGGAAGATACATATTTTTTCGCTGAAATGGATTATCAAGATATATCAAGATTGATGGAAAGTGTTGAAAAGTTTGAAGATGGAGAGATTGAAAAAGAAATATTAAAATCTCAAATTGAAGAATTAGTTGATATGTACGTTCTAAATAGGTCCTACTATGAAGATTTTGATGAAGATACCAATGGAGTAATTAGAAGGTTGAGAAATGAATATGAAAGTGTTGTAGAAAGATATGAAAGGTCTTTACAACTTTCTGAAATGATCAGTGATCTCCAGTCACTCGAAGGGCAAGATTTCAAAAATGAAGCTTTAAACGTTTATGAAACCTTAAACAAAGATTTTTTGAACTCAATTGATTTTGATCCCTACATGATCCCCAATGCAGTTTCAACATTAGAACCTATACCACCATCTCCTGAACATCCCTTTGGGATAGTAAATCAAAAGGATATTTTTTATGGTGTTGTATGGGGAAGTAGAACCGCTTTTCAGATAGGGCTGGTAGTAGTTTTAATTTCAACCGCTGTTGGGCTTTTTATAGGTTCAGTAGCTGCCTATTTTGGTGGTTGGCTTGAAGAAGTTTTGATGAGAATTACAGATATTTTTATGTCCATACCTTTTATGCTTGCAGCTATGGTTTTAACAACTATTTTAGGTCTTGGAGTTAGAAATATGATGATTGCTTTGATAATTTTTGGGTGGATGGTTACGGCAAGATTGATCAGAGGGAACATACTTCAAGCCAAAAACGAGCAATACGTAATGGCTGCAAAAGCTCTTGGGGTAAGAGACGCGGCAATTATAGTTAAACATATCTTACCTAATACGATATTTCCAGTTTTGATAAACGCTACCATGAGGATTGGATCGATGGTTATCACTGCCGCAGCTTTGAGTTTCTTGGGTTTAGGTGCTCCACAAGGATACGCGGATTGGGGATCTATATTATCGTATTCAAGAGACTGGATCATTGGAGGTACAAGTCCGGGTCAATACTGGTTCACGATCTTGTATCCTGGTGTAGCTATGATTCTTTTTGTCATGGGTTGGAATTTACTGGGAGATGCCCTAAGAGATGTCTTTGATCCAAGAATGAGACGATAAAGTGAGAGGAGGAAGTTTTTTGAAAGATAATAATAGCGAACCTATACTTCGTGTTAATAATTTGCATGTTCATTTTAAGACAGAGGACGGTATAATAAAGGCCGTCAATGGTGCAAGTTTTGAGCTTTATCCAGGTGAGACTTTGGCAATAGTGGGAGAGTCTGGTTCAGGCAAAACAGTTACTGCGTTAAGCACTATAAGGCTACTAGACGAAAACGGATGGATCGCTGAAGGAGAAATAAAGTACAAAGATACTGATGTTTTGTCTTTATCGGACAACCATATCAGAAGGATACGCGGTAAAGAGATTTCCATGATCTTCCAAGAACCTATGACTGCACTTAACCCAGTTTACACTGTTGGGGAGCAGATCATGGAATCTCTTGAACTACATCTTAATATGAACGAAAAAGAAGGTAAAAAAAGAGCGATTGATTTATTAAGAAAGGTCGGCATTCCCGAACCAGAAAGGCGAATAGATCAATATCCTCACGAATTGTCTGGTGGAATGAGACAGAGAGCTATGATCGCTATGGCGTTAGCTTGCAACCCATCCATTCTTATAGCAGATGAACCAACTACCGCATTGGATGTTACCATTCAGGCACAGATACTGGAACTTATGAAGGATTTACAAAATGAATTTAAAATGTCCATAATTTTTATCACACATGATCTGGGAGTAATTGCTGAAATGGCTGACAGGGCATTAGTTATGTATGGTGGTGAAGTGGTTGAAAGTGGTGAAATCAAAACTATTTTTAAAAGGCCACGTCATCCCTATACATGGGGCTTGATGAATTCAATTCCCAGAATAGACAAGGAAGAGGAGAGGTTGCTTTCTATTCCTGGAGTAGTCCCAAACCCCCTGAACTTTCCAAAGGGTTGCAAATTTTCAAATAGGTGTTTTTTTGCTGATCAAAAATGTGTAGATGAAGATCCTAACTTGGAAGAAGTAGAACCTCGCCATTTTTCCCGTTGTTGGCACATAGACAAATTATTGGACGAAATGAACAAAGTCAAAGAAGGTGAAGTATAGTGCCAAATAGTGACAAAGTGATCTTAAAAGTTGAAAATTTGAAAAAATATTTTCCTGTTAGAGCCGGGGTCTTCAAAAGAACAGTCGCCCAAGTGCTAGCTGTAGACGATATTAGTTTTGAAATAAAAGAAGGCGAAACTCTGGGGCTTGTTGGTGAGTCTGGTTGTGGTAAAAGTACAACAGGCATGACAATCCTGAGATTATACGAACCAACAGATGGACGAATTATAATGGAGGAACAAGACACTACACCATGGTTCATGAAAGGTACCACCGTTAATAAGTATGTTAAGAAGATTTATGCAGACAGATTTGAAAAAATGAAAAAAGAATTAGGTTCAGAAGAAGAAGTAATTAAGAAATTAGATAATCAAATAGACAAAAAATACGCACAGTTATATTTTCAAAACGGAGTAAGTGAAATAAGAAAAGATTTGTTGAATAATTTGGCTGAAAAAAGACGATCCTTTAGAAAAAATGCCCAAGTCATCTTTCAAGACCCTTATTCTTCCTTAAATCCAAGAATGAGAGTTCTGGATATCATAGGAGAAGGTATGAAAGTTAATAAAATGGGTACAGCTTCTGAAATAAGAGATAGAGTAGCTAACTTAATGGAAACAGTAGGATTATCAAAAGATTATGTTTATAGGTATCCCCACCAATTTTCTGGTGGACAAAGACAAAGAGTAGGGATAGCGCGTGCTTTGGCATTGGACCCAAAATTAATCATTTCTGATGAAGCAGTTTCCGCTTTAGATGTTTCCATTCAATCTCAGATAATAAATTTAATGGTTGACTTGAAAAATGATTACGGTTTAACCTATGTTTTTATAGCTCATGATTTGGCCGTTGTGAAACACATAAGCGACAGAATAGCGGTTATGTATCTAGGAAAGATAGCTGAATTAACAACGAAAAAAGAGCTCTTTGATGAGCCATTACACCCTTATACGGTTTCTTTGATGTCGGCAATTCCTATACCAGATCCGGAAGTGAAAAAGAAAAGAGTGGTTTTACAAGGTGATGTACCAAGCCCTCTAAATCCACCCTCGGGTTGTAGATTTCATCCTCGTTGTCCAATTGCTAAAGATATTTGTAGCAAAGAAGAACCACCACTTAAAGAAGTTAAGCCAGGACATTTTGTATCATGTCATTTTCCTGGTGAGTTTAAAATTTAAAAGCTTGGGTTTTACCCAAGCTTTTTAAAACCTTAAATTTCCTCTTTGTTGTTCAATTGTAGATCTAATTTTTGTTCCAACTGTTGTAATATGACGGGGAGATATCTGTCTTTTAATTTTATTCTGTCATACTGATGAATTAAAAAATAAGTAATTCCTAATCCTAAAATGCCAGCCAAGAAAGAGAAGATATCTGAAAAGCCCAAAGTATAGAGAATGGAAACTATAGACAAGAAAACTATTAAAGGAATCCCATAAGCTAAAAAAGAAAGTTTCACTACTGGAACTTCAGGTAATTCTACAACTACTTTATCTCCCTTTTTCACATCGACTTTTTCGGTGTTTTTAGCTTTTAAATTTAGTTCGTTTGCCCCACCTAATAGGGTACAGCCACCTTTCATTGCACAGCTCTCACATTCTTGCGTTCGTGTGGTTCTCAAATACACGTAACTTTCGTCTTTATCGATAACATCCATTACTTCCCTCATCGTTTATTACCTCCAATCCATTATGACATACGTCCAAAACCGTTACTTTATAACCTTGATCAAAGTGAGAAAGAAAACTAACCATCTCATCTTCTATATTTTTATAATCTCCATCTAAAATTCCCATGATTGTTGGCCCAGAACCACTCAAAAAATACCCCTTTGTACCTATTTTCATCAATTTAGATGTTATTTCTTCCCAGTAGGGGATAAAATCTTTACGATATGGCTGATGGATTTTATCTTTCGTGGCTTCTGACAAATTTTCAAAATGGGAGGTTACAAGAGATGCAACAAGGAGGCCAACTCTGCTTATATTAAACACCGCATCTTCAATGGGCACATTTTTTGGTAAAAGTGAACGAGCTTTTTTGGTAGAAAAATGAAAATCGGGGATAATTGCCAATAATTTTAACTGAGTTGGTAAATCCATTTTTACATACTTAACTTCTTTTTCCAACAAACTTCCTACTGTCAATCCTCCAACCAATGCAGGTAGAATATTATCCGTATGTCCATCCATTGTAGCTGCTAAATATATTATCTCTTCTTTCTTCAAAGGATTATTAAGTAGTTCATTGGCAACTACTAAGCCTCCGACTATACAAGCTGCGCTACTTCCCAAACCTCTTGCTATGGGTATATTATTTATAAGATTTATACGAAGACCTTGGGGGTGAATATTTACTGCGTCAAACAATCGTTTCATAGCCTGATAAACTAAATTATGCTCATTAGTTTCTATATATGCTTGATCTTCAACCGGAATATTAATTTCTAGGCCAAAGTTTATTTCTTCCACTTCTATGATATTGTACAATTGTAAGGCTATCCCTAAACTATCAAATCCTGGTCCTATGTTGGCAGTTGTGGCTGGAACTTTGACTCTGATCATTTCTTCAGCCCTTTCATAAGGATTTATTCTAGTTTTAGTTTATTTTTAACATTGTTGATAACAGAGTTTTCGCAGGAAAAATATGTTTTTATAATGCCCCTATATATATCGATCATTTTCTTGCAATTTTCGTTCAACTCATCTTCCTTGATTTTTCCCTCAAAAAATTCATCGAACAATTCTTCTTCTTTTTCGTTCATACGAAGTTAGCCTCCTCTATCAATTGTCTCAATTTTTCCCTCGCGTAGTGCAACCTACTTTTCACCGTCCCAAGAGGGATTTCCATTATCTCAGCAATTTCATTGTAACTCAGCCCATCGATATCTCTTAACTTAATCAGTAGTCTTTCTTCCTCGTCTAATTTTTCCATTATATTTAAAATCAATTGGTAATCGAGTTCTTCTAATACTTCATTTTTAACATTGGTATTGGAAATTGCTTGGATATTATGATTTTGATCCGTTTCATCTTCAAAATCCACAGAAGTTTCTTTGCTTCTTTGATATTTGCGTGAATAATTTTTACCAACGTTGACAGCGATTCTATAAATCCAAGTAGATAACTTGGAAAGGCCTTTAAATCCATTTATCCCTTTGATAATTCTTATAAACACTTCTTGAAGGGCATCTTCTATTTCATCGTGGTTAACGTAATTTCTTAAAACCCCATAAATTTTTGGCGCATACTCTTCATATAATCTTTTAAAAGCATCAGGATCATTTTTTTTAAGATCTTCAATGAATTTTTCCTCTGTCAATTTGACTCTCTCCCATAATAAATTGTTCATTTTATTATATCATAAATTGTTGAAGAGATTCTATGAAAAAATTTTCTTTGAAATTTTTTTCATAGTTGACAAAAACCTTGATATTCGGGCATAAATTACTATAATTGCTTCTAATCGCCTAAGAATAGATTTCTTTGGATTTGAAACTTTGAGAAAAAAGGGATAAAATATTTATGTACAATAATAATGAAGTTCTATAGTAGTTTATAGAAAGAGAGAAACAATTAGAAAAAGGAGGATTCTAAAGATGGAAGAAACAAAGAAAGTAAGCTTATTTGATAACGCAGTTAAGCAATTCGACAGAGCCGCTAGAATCATGGAATTAGATAGAAATTTAAGAGAAGTATTAATCAAACCTAAGAGAGAACTTACCGTTAATTTTCCAGTGCGTATGGATGATGGATCAATCAAAGTTTTTACAGGTTACAGAGTACAACACAATGTTTCTAGAGGTCCAGCAAAAGGTGGAATTAGATACCATCCAGATGTCACATTAGACGAAGTTAAAGCTTTGGCTTTTTGGATGACTTGGAAGTCTGCTGTAGTGGACATCCCCTATGGTGGAGCTAAAGGCGGCGTTACAGTGGATCCCTTTAAACTTTCGGATTCTGAATTGGAAAGATTGTCGCGAAGGTTCTTCTCTGAAATTCAAATCATAATAGGTGAAGAAAAAGATATCCCCGCCCCAGATGTAAACACTAATGGTCAAATAATGTCTTGGTTTATGGATACATATTCTATGAATATAGGACATACAACTTTAGGCATAGTTACAGGGAAGCCTTTAGAGATTGGAGGTTCTGAAGGAAGAACAGAAGCTACTGGAAGAGGAGTAAATATATGTATCGAGGAAGCTGTAAAATATTTGAGAGACAGGGGAAGACTAAATAAAAAAGATGAAGCGATAACCGTCGCCATTCAAGGTTTTGGTAATGTCGGTTCTTACTTAGCTTTGACTCTAACAGAAGAAAGTAGATATAGGTTGGTTGCAATATCTGATTATAGTGGTGGTTTTTATAAAGAATCCGGTTTCACCGCAGAAGAGATTCGTTATCTGATGGATAAAACTAGAGATAGAAAAGCCTTGTTATTGGATGTTAACGAAGAAGGTTATAAAGAGATAACCAACGAAGAGTTATTGAAGTTAGATGTAGATGTTTTTGCACCTTGCGCAATGGAAAATGCAATTAACGAAGATAATGCGGATGATATAAGGGCAAAACTCATCGTTGAAGGAGCTAACGGTCCACTAACTCCAGAAGCTGACGATATCTTGTTGTCCAAAAATGTCTTCATAGTACCAGATTTCTTGGCAAATGCTGGTGGCGTGACGGTTTCGTACTTCGAGTGGGTACAAGGACTTCAATGGAATTTTTGGGAACTTGAGGACATTAGAAAAGCTCTACAAAAAAAGATGAAGAACGCATTTTGTGACGTTGCTCAAACAATGGATAAGTATGAGGTCGACATGAGAACAGCTGCATATGTGAGAGCCATAGAACGTGTGGCAAACGCTACAAAGTTAAGAGGCATTTATCCGTGATGATAAAATAACAAAAATTACCCCTTTCTTAACTATTTAGAAAGGGGTAATTTTTTGGTTACTTAGGTTAAGTAAAATAGAATAGGTTTATTAAATAAAGGGGTGGAAAAATGGCTTTTACTTTAATTTCAACATTCATAAACGCCACAATTGGGTTTTTTCTAGTTGATATGCTGTTTTGGATTTTGTCACTAGTAATCTTAGGTATTGTACTGTACATTTCCTGGAAAAAAAGTATATACAGCAAATTGGGTAACTTTATTTTGATAGTAGGTATTTTATTTTCTTTTTTTGGGTATTTAAATAATTTTAATCCGTCTTATTTTTATTTGTTGATTAACCTGTCTGCCTTTTTCGCTGTTCTTTATACAGCGTTTAACAAAAAATTGTTAATTATTCTATCTTGGATGTTAAATGGTTTTTCCCTGGGGTACATTATAGCATCATTGAGGGACTTAAATTTAGGCATCGTGTTTGGGATAATTATTTTCCTTATAGGATTAAGAGATGCATTTTTGCCTAAAAAGTTTGACGAACATTTAAACGACTAATTCTTGTATTGTAGAAGCTAACCTTTTTATCCCCTCTTCAATACTTTCTTCATTTGAACAGGAATAATTTAATCTCAAGGTATTTACATTTTTCTTGTCAATGTAAAAAGGGTCTCCGGGGACGAAGGCAACCTTTTTTTCTATAGCTTTGTCAAACAACTCAAGAGCAGAAATATTGTTAGGCAAAGTTACCCAAAGAAACATTCCTCCCTGTGGATTCGTATATTCTACATCTTTGGGGAAATATTTTTTAATACTTTCTATCATCGCATTTTTTTGAGCACCATATCTCATTTTTATGTTCATTATATGTTTGTCTAGGTCGTTCTCTTTCAAGAACTGGTATAGTATTCTTTGCCCTACATAATTAGAATGTAGATCAGCCCCTTGCTTAGCAGTCACAAGATTTTCCAGTACATCTTTGGGAGCAACTACCCAACCCAGCCTAAATCCTGGGGCAACAATTTTTGAGAAAGATCCTAAAAGTATCGTTTGTTCAGGAATCAATTTTTTGAATGAAACACTATCTTCCCCTTCAAATCTTAACTCTCCATATGGGTCATCCTCTATTAGGTAAATATTGTGCTTTTTCAACAAGTCAGCTATCTTTTCTCTGTTTTTATTTGTATATGTAATTCCCGAAGGATTTTGAAAATTTGGGACGGTGTAAAGTAATTTTGGTGAAAATTCTTCTAAAACATCTTCTAATTCTTCTAAATCAAGACCCTCTTGGGATAGTTTTACGGTTTTAAAGTTTTTTGTGTATACTGCTAATGCTTGTATGGCTCCCAAGTATCCAGGTTCTTCAATTGCAATGAAATCATCTTCATTTAAAAAAAGTTTTCCGAGTAAGTCGAGGGCTTGTTGAGAACCATGAGTTATTAAAACATCATCTTTTGTTATGTTTAAACCTTTTTTTTCGTTGTACCTATTGGCGATGAATTCTCTTAAAGGTGGATATCCTTCTGTGGAACTGTATTGAAGTATCTCTTTACCGTGATTATCAAACTGAGAAACAGCGGCATTTTTTATCTCGTTTACTGGAAACAAATCAGGATTTGGTAAACCGCCTGCAAATGAAATTATTTCGGGGTCATCAACTACTTTAAGTATCTCTCTTATAAAAGAACGTGGAACGTTTTTCATACGATTAGCGTAAATATTTTCCATTTTTTTCTCTCCTCTGAGTAGTTTTTGTAGTCTAAAAGTTTTGTTAGTTTTCTTTTACGGGGAACAGATTATCCACAAACAATCCGTATTCCACGCTGTCTAACAATGCTTTCCAGCTGGCTTGAATTATGTTAGTTGAAACACCCACAGTAGTCCAAGTTTTATCTGTGTCTGAAGTTTCTATTAAGACTCGTACCTTAGCAGCGGTTCCAGAAGCACTGTCAAGCACCCTTACTTTGTAGTCTATCAATTTCATGCTTTTCAGGGATGGGAAAAAGTCTTCTAGAGCCTTTCGCAACGCCATATCTAAAGCATTCACAGGGCCATCACCTTCAGCAACGGCATGGACGGTTTCATCGTTTATTTTTAATTTGACAATAGCTTCGGTTCCCGTACCTTCGCCAAAATTGTAATGAAGAATGTTGAAATTTTCCACTTGAAAATTCGGTGTGTAATCAAAAAATTCTCTTAATACTAGGAGTTTCAAAGAAGCATCTGCACCTTCAAATTGATATCCATCATGCTCATATTCCTTGATCTTCAATGTTAACTTTTTGAACTGTTCTTCAGAAAATTGTGTAATATCAAAGCCCAATTCTTCCAACTTTGATTTCAAATTGCTTTTTCCTGATAACTCAGAAACTAATATTCTTCTAGTGTTCCCAACCCATTCCGGAGATATGTGTTCATAAGTGAGTGGATTTTTAAGAATGGCGCTAACATGGACACCACCTTTATGTGTGAAGGCACTTCTTCCCACGTAAGGGATCCTGTTGTCAGGAGTTAAGTTAGCAACTTCAAATACGTAATTATAAAGTGAAGTCGTTTTTTCTACATTTATTTTCGGTAATCTAAATCCGTATTTAAACTTCAAGTTAGGTATTATAATACAGAGGTCTGCATTACCACATCTTTCCCCTAAGCCTCCAACCGTTCCTTGTATTTGTTCAACTCCTTCTTGTAAGGCTGTAAGAGAATTCGCCACAGCTAGGCCAGAATCGTTGTGAGCATGAATGCCCAAAGGTATTTTTATTCTCGCTTTTACCTCTTCTATTGCCTCTTTGATCTTTGAAGGGGTTTGTCCTCCGTTTGTGTCACATAAAACAGCGATCGAAGCGCCAGAGTTTTGTGCAACTTCTAATGTTTTAATGGCATATTGTTGATTATGGTAAAAACCATCAAAAAAGTGTTCGGCATCAAAAAATACTTCTATACCTTTTCTTTTTAAGAAGGTTATCGTATCTTCTATAAGTTTCAGGTTGTCATCAAGAGAAATGCCCAAGGCTTGAGATACATGGAAGTCCCAACTTTTTGCAAATATAGTAACGATTTTTGCCCCAGAAGAAACCAATTTTAAAATATTCGGATCATCTTCTGCCTTTATTCCGTATCTTTTTGTAGAGCTAAATGCAACTATCTCACTGTTTTTGAATGACATACTTTGAACCTTTTTAAAAAACTCTTCATCTTTAGGATTGGATCCTGGCCAACCACCTTCGATGTAGTCTATTCCGTACTCATCCAATTTTTTTGCTATCTTTAATTTATCTTCTACAGTTAGAGAAACATTCTCTCCTTGGGTTCCATCTCTTAAAGTGGTATCAAACAATTTAGGTTCTTTCAATTTGGTTCACCCTCTTTTTAAAATTTTGACAATTTCGTCTCCTACTTCACTGGTGCTTAAATTTCCCCCCATGTCTTGAGAAAGTAAGTTTTCATCGATCGATGTTTTAATCGCACCTTCAACTTTTTCAGCTAAATCTTTTCTTCCAAAATATTCTAACATCATTGCTGCAGCTAAAATAGCAGCTATAGGATTGGCAATACCTTTACCAGCAATATCGGGAGCTGAACCATGAACGGGTTCAAACATGGAAACACTGTTGGGATTAATATTTCCTGAGGCAGCCAACCCCATCCCCCCCTGAAGTTCTGCACCCAAATCTGTGATGATGTCCCCAAACATGTTACAGGTTACTATCACATCAAATATTTCGGGATTTCGTACCATTTTCATCGTTATAGCATCTACGTAGTAATGATCAGTCTGAACGTCTGGGTATTCCTTCTTTAACTCTTCAAATACCCTCAACCATAAGCCGTGAGAATAAGTTAGTACGTTACTTTTATCACAGAGTGTTAGTTTCCCATTGAGATTTTTTGCATACTCAAAAGCGTACCGGATGATACGCTCTACACCTTTTCTAGTTGAAATCATCTCTTGTATTGCTACTTCGTCTTGAGTATCTTTTTTTAAAATTCCACCAACACCTGCATAGAGTCCTTCAGTATTTTCTCTTATTACTGTAAAATTGATCTCATTAACGCCTTTCTTTTTCAAAGGCGAAAACCTGTCGTTTAGTAGTTTTATTGGTCTTAAATTGACGTATTGATCAAAATGAAATCGTAATTTTAATAGTATCCCATGCTCTAAGACACCTGCTGGTACTCTTGGATCCCCTACTGCACCCAAATATATGGCATCGAAGGTTTCTAATCGTTTCAATAGAGAGTCTGGGATTAATTCTCCAGATTTTAGATACCGTTCGGCTCCAACCTCGAACTCTTCAAATTTGAGATTCAAATTATACTTTTCTCCCATAAAATTTAATATTTTAAGACCTTCGTTGATTACTTCCTTCCCAATTCCATCCCCTGGTAGAACAGCTATCGACGGCATCTATTGAGCGACCTCCTTTTTGATCTTCTCTATCAATCCCCCGGAAGATATTATTTCTTGAAGAAATTTAGGATATTTCTCTGAATAGTATTCTTTCTTGTTTTTTAGATCTTTGATGATTCCATTGTCTAAGTCTACCTCTATTTCCGAACCATCTTGGATATTATGAGAAGCCTCTTTAGAAATAAGTATAGGTAATCCAATATTGATGGCGTTTCGATAAAAAATCCTTGCAAAACTTTCTGCTATGACACAAGAAACGCCTGCCGCCTTAATCGATAATGGAGCATGTTCACGAGAACTTCCAGAACCGAAATTCCTTCCGGCTACTATAATGTCTCCTTTTTGAACTTTTTTTACGAAATCTTTATCTATATCTTCCATACAATGTTGTGCCAATATCTCTGGTTCAGGGTTGTTTAGATATCTAGCTGGTATAATAACATCGGTATCAACGTTGTCACCGTATTTGAAAACTCTCCCTCTGAATTTCACCTTATAACCTCCTCAGGATGAGTGATGTATCCAGTAATAGCAGAAGCTGCCGCCACCGCAGGATTGGATAAATAAACTTCACTTTCTGGATGACCCATCCTTCCAACAAAATTCCTGTTAGTTGTAGATATCGCCTTCTCACCTTTTGCCAATACTCCCATGTGTCCACCTAGGCAAGGTCCACACGTTGGTGTACTCACAGCGGCTCCCGCTTCGA
Organism: Petrotoga sp. HWHPT.55.6.3; assembly: GCF_002895495.1. NCBI lineage: Bacteria > Thermotogati > Thermotogota > Thermotogae > Petrotogales > Petrotogaceae > Petrotoga > Petrotoga sp. HWHPT.55.6.3. The sequence continues at coordinate 15,816 of NZ_AZRJ01000004.1, forward strand.
TGAATATTTCAATTAAACCTTCTTTTAGTGCCTGCATGTATATATCTTGGGTGCCAGGAAAAATAATGCATCTTACATCAGAGTTAACTTTGTGTCCCTTAAGTACGTGAGCAGCGATTCTTAAGTCTTCTATTCTTCCATTGGTGCAAGAACCAATTACAGATTGATCAATTTTTATCCCCTTTGCTTCATTAACAGGTTTCGTGTTTTCTGGCAAATGTGGGAAAGCCACCTGTGGTTCAATATTTGAAACATCATATTCGATAACTTCTTCATAAGTGGCATCGGGATCGCTACTTACCGGTGCATAATCTCTTACCGCCCTTTCTTTTAAGTACTCTTTGGTTTTTTCATCGTATTCAAATAATCCACATTTCGCTCCTGCTTCTATCGCCATGTTTGCCATAGTCATTCTCGAATCCATAGAAAGATCTTCGATCGTTTCTCCAGTAAACTCAATAGATTTATATAAAGCTCCATCCACTCCTATATCTCCTATCGTGTAAAGTATCAAATCCTTTCCACTGACCCATGGGTTTAACTTTCCTTTGTATACGATTTTTATACTTTCTGGGACTCGGAACCATAAGTAACCGGTAGCCATCGCGGCAGCCATATCGGTGCTTCCAACACCTGTACCTAAACAGTTAAGAGCACCATAGGTACACGTATGGGAATCTGCTCCTACAACGATTTCACCTGGTAAGGCTAGTCCTTTTTCAGGTATTAGACAGTGTTCTATTCCCATTTTACCTATCTCAAAATAATTAAGAATATTCATCTCTTTTGCAAAATTTCTTATAAGTAGAGCATTTTGCGCGGATTTTATATCTTTGTTTGGGGTAAAGTGGTCTGGAACTATTGCAATTCTTTCATTATCAAATACTTTGGATAATCCTATTTTTCTAAATTCTTTGATGGCAACAGGAGTTGTTACATCGTTCCCAAGTACAAGATCCACTCTCGCATTAACAATCTCTCCGGGTTTAACTTCACTTTTATTTGAATGAGACGCAAGAATCTTCTCTACAATTGTCATTTCTTTATTTCCTCACTTTATCATTTTATTTTTTTGTAGTTTGGAGTTTCTTAGTCATATATTTATTCAAGGCATTTAGATAAGCCAAAGTACTCGCTTGGGTAATATCTGTTTCAACAGAATGCCCAACGTACACATCTTCTCCAATTTTGAGTTTAACGGTTGTTTCTCCTAAGGCATCGGTCCCCTCTGTAACCCCTTCAATCTTATACGAAATCAAAGTGATATTTTCTTCTTCAGCGATTTCGTTTATGGCTTTAAATATTGCATCTATTGGCCCGTCTCCACTGCAAGCTGCTTTTTCTATCAAATCTTCTCCTCTTGCTATCTTTATAGTCGCTGTCGGTAGTGTAGTGTTTCCAGTAGTAACGGATAAATATTTGAGTTTGAAATAATCCTCCGTTTTATATAGTTCGTCGTTTATCAATGCTTCAACATCAAGCGGATTTAAATTCTTTTTTTTACTGGCTAGATCTTTGAATTTTATGAATAACTTTTCAAAGGTTTCTTCATCCACAGTGTAACCAGATGATGTTAAGAACTCCTTTAAAGCATGTCTTCCCGAGTGTTTTCCTAAAATTAGTTTATTTGAATTTAATCCTATACTTTCAGCTTTCATTATTTCGTAAGTAGTTCTCTCTTTGATAACACCATCTTGATGAATACCAGATTCATGTGCAAAGGCATTTTTACCTACTATTGCTTTATTAGGTTGAACAACCATTCCAGTAAATTGTGAAACCATGTTGCTTAATTTTAAAATCTTAGTTGTATCCTGCGTTACGACTAAATCTTCAAAATAATCTTTTCTGGTAACTAACGCCATTAAAACTTCTTCTAAGGCAGCGTTGCCTGCCCTTTCTCCTATTCCATTGACTGCAACCTCTGCCTGATCGGCACCCTCTTTCAGAGCAACGAGTGTGTTAGCAGTTGCCATCCCTAAATCGTTATGGCAATGTACACTTAATTCAATCTTGTCTATGTTCCTTGTGTTTTCTTTTATCTTTTTAATAAATTCACCAAATTCTTGAGGAATTGCATATCCCACCGTATCAGGCACGTTAATTACCCATGCACCAGCTTCGATGACTTTTTCAAAGAGTTTGTACAAAAACTCTAACTCGCTTCTTGAAGCATCTTCTGCTGAAAATTCAACGTTATTAGTATACTTTGCTGCATACTTCACGGCCTCAACTGCTCTTTCCAAAACTTGATCTTCATTCATTTGCAGCTTATATTTCATGTGAATAGGAGAAGTGGCAATGAACACATGAATTCTTGGTTGTTCTGCTTCCTGAAGTGCTTCCCAAGCACAATCGATATCTTTGTAATTCGCCCTTGCTAAAGCGGCAATCTCAACATCTCTGATTTTTTGGGCGATGTTTTTCACACTTTCAAAATCACTACTTGAAGAAATAGGAAAACCAGCCTCTATTACATCAACTTTTAACAAGGAAAGCTGTTCGGCTATTGCCAACTTCTCCTCCATTGTCAAACTTACTCCTGGAGATTGTTCACCATCTCTCAACGTAGTATCAAAAATTTTTATTTTTCTCAAATTTGATCACACTCCTACTTCAGTAGATTTAGCTTTCTATCCAAGGCATCATCGCTCTCAACTTCTCTCCCACTTGTTCTAATAAAGAATTATTATCTTTTTCAGTTAATGCGTTGAATACAGGCCTGTTGGCTTTGTTTTCTAATATCCAGTCCTTTGCGAAATTCCCATTCTGTATGTTTGCAAGTACATCTTTCATGGTTTCTTTAACCCTATCATCGATAATTTTGGGACCGATGGTAATATCTCCGTATTGTGCAGTGTCACTTATGGAGTATCTCATCTTTTTTAATCCGCCTTCATACAAGAGATCTACGATTAATTTTAGTTCGTTCAAACATTCAAAATAGGCTATTTCTGGTTGATACCCCGCTTCAACGAGTGTTTCAAAACCTGCCTTGATAAGTGATGTAGTTCCACCACATAAGACCGCTTGTTCTCCAAATAGATCCGTTTCTGTTTCCTCTTTAAAAGTTGTTTTGATAACACCTGCTCGTGTACACCCTATTCCTTTGGCGTAAGATAAACCCAACTCTTTTGCTTTTTCGGAAAAATCTTGGTGAACAGCTAATAATCCTGGAACCCCTTTGCCTTCTAAATACATTCTTCTGACTAAATGACCAGGACTTTTAGGAGCAACCATGAATACATCTACGTTTTTTGGAGGCACAATTTGTCCAAAATGGATATTAAAACCATGAGAAAACCCAAGTGCATTACCCTCGTCTAAGTTGGGTTCTATGTCTTTTTTGTACACCTCACTTTGAACTTCATCAGGGATCAATACTTGAATAATATTTCCTTTTTTAACCGCTTCAGATGTTTCATAGACTTCAAAACCATCTCTTTGAGCAGTTTCTTTGCTTTTACTATCTTTCTTCAGACCTATAATTACTTTTAATCCGCTATCTTTAAGATTTTGTGCCTGAGCGTGACCTTGACTTCCGTAACCTAAAACCGCAATAGTTTTTTCCTTCAATAAACCTAAGTCGGCATCTTTTTCATAAAATGTTTCCACCATGAACTATCACTCCTTTATTTTTTGATTTTTATGAATTTGTCAAAGCGTTGTTGTTCATTTCTCTATCTATAGCTACGATCCCTGTTCTCACGACTTCTTTAATGCCAAAATCCTTCATTATTTCGATAAAGGCATTTATTTTATTTTCATCCCCCGTAATTTCAACTGTTATTGTGTCAAGGGAAAAATCGACAACCTTACCCCTAAAAACGTCGACCACCTGAATAACTTGGCTTCTTTGATTTTTTCCACAATTTACCTTAATTATCGCCATATCCCTCTCTATCATATTGCTTTGATTCAATTCAGTGATCTTTATAACATCTATAAGTTTGTAAAGCTGTTTTTTCACTTGTTCGAGTGTGTCTGTGTTTCCTTCGACAACTATGGTCATTCTTGAATACTCAGGTAATTCTGTTTCCCCTACATTTAAACTCAGTATGTTAAAATTTCTCCTACTGAATAGACCAGATATTCTTGCCAAAACTGAGGGTTGATTATTCACCGTTACTGATAAGATGTGTCTCATGCAACCTCCCCCTGTTTTTCCTTTTCTCTCTTTTTCTTTTTTAGTTCCAACATCTCATTGATCGATGCCCCTTCTGGAACCATTGGAAATACGTTCTCATCTTGAGGAATAATGACGTCAAGTAAAACTGGGCCATCGTAATTAAGAGCCTCTTTCAAAGCCATCTCTACATCGTTTGTTTGATCAATTCTTAACGATTTTATTCCATAAGCCTGAGCCAATTTAACAAAATCAGGATTTTCAAGTATAGTGGCAGAATATCTTTCATCAAAAAATAACTCTTGCCACTGTCTTACCATCCCTAACGTTCCATTGTTTAAAATAATTATTTTCACGGGGAGCCTGTTAGAACTTATTGTAGCCAACTCCTGGAGATTCATTTGAAAACTTCCGTCACCAGATATGTTGATAACCGTTTTATTGGGATTTCCTACCTGAACACCTACACTGGCGGGTAAACCGTATCCCATAGTTCCAAGACCTCCAGAGGTTATAAATGACCTAGGTTTCGAAAAACGAAAGTATTGGGCTGCCCACATTTGATTTTGGCCAACTTCTGTCACTATTACCGTATTTTCATCAGTTAACTCATCCAATTTTTCAATCAAGTATTGTGGTTTAATACTGTTACCATCGTATTCGTAGTTAAGTGGAAATCGTCTTTTCCATTCTTTTATTTGTTCAAGCCATTCTTTTCTTTCGATCGTCTTTATTAGTGGAATTAATTTATCTAAAACGTTTTTCGCATTACCAACAATCGGAATATCAACTTTGACATTTTTATTTATTTCTGCTGGATCGATATCTATATGGATGATCTTTGCATGTGGAGCAAATGTCTCTAACTTCCCCGTTACCCTGTCATCAAAACGTACTCCAACTCCTATTATCAAATCCGCTTCAGAAATAGCGTAGTTGGCATACATTGTACCGTGCATACCTAACATCTTTAAAGAAAGCTCATGATCTTCTGGAAAAACACCAAGCCCCATGAGAGACGTAACTACTGGTATTCTTCCCTTTATTGCCATATTTGTTAGTTCTTCTGAGGCATTAGAATTTATAACGCCTCCACCGGCAAAGATGACAGGCCTTTGCGAAGTGTTAATTGCCTCGGCTGCCAATTTTATTTGCATATAGTTTCCTTCGTATGTTGGTTGATATCCTGGGAGATGAACACTTTCAGGATACATGAAATCAGCATGAGATTTAAGAACATCCACCGGTAAATCAATTAAAACGGGACCTGGCCTGCCGGTTCTTGCTACGTAAAAAGCTTCTTTTATTGTCTTGGCTAAATCCTTCACATTTGTTACCATGTAATTGTGCTTAGTTACAGGCAAGGTTATTCCTCTTATATCTATTTCTTGGAATGAATCCGTACCTATGAGACTCGTCGGAGCTTGACCTGTAAAAGCAACAACTGGAACGGAATCCATGTATGCTGTTGCTAACCCTGTAACTAGGTTCGTAGCTCCAGGCCCAGAGGTAGCTATACATACCCCAACCTTTCCTGTACTCCTTGCATAACCGTCTGCAGCATGTGCTGCCCCTTGTTCATGACGAACTAATATATGTTTTATAGGTGCGTCGTACAGTTCATCATAAAGGGGAATAACCTTCCCTCCTGGATATCCAAATACAACTTCAACCTTTTCCCTCAAAAGTGATTCAACGAATATTCTTGCCCCGGAAAGAATCGGCATAAAATCACCTCTCTAATTTTTTTATTCTAAAAACGCCCCTTTATCCGCTGATTGTACAAACCTACTGTACCTGTCTAAATACCCACTAGTTTTTGGAAGTATCGGTTTAAAAGTATTTAATCTTGCTTGTAATTCTTCTTCTGATATTTTTAAATTTAGAGTCTTTTGTGGTATGTTTATCGATACTATATCCCCATCCCTTACAACCCCTATTGGACCTCCTGCCGCAGCTTCGGGAGACACATGCCCTATGGCAGAGCCGCGTGTTGCTCCTGAGAATCTACCATCGGTGATCAGCGCAACCTTCTTATCCAATCCCATACCAGCTAATGCAGAAGTAGGTGCTAACATCTCTCTCATACCTGGTCCTCCCTTTGGCCCTTCGTACAGGATAACTACTACATCTCCTTCTTTAATTTTTCCCCCATAAATAGCTTTGATGGCTTCTTCTTCCTTGTTGAAGACCTTTGCAGGTCCTTCATGTACCAACATCTCATCCGATACAGCTATCTGTTTAACGATTGCCCCGTTAGGAGCTATATTACCTTTTAACACCGCTAGTCCTCCATCTTTATGGTACGGATTATCTATAGGCCTTATCACTTCCTGGTTGACATAACCAACGGTTTTGAGATTCTCACCTAATGTTTCCCCAGTTACGGTCAAACAGTCTAGATGGAGCAAATTCTTCTTGGACAATTCTTTTAGTACAGCAGGAATACCACCGGCATAATGTAAATCTTCAATGTGATGAATCCCTGCAGGGGATAAACTACATAGGTGTGGGGTTTTTGAGCTAATTTTATTTATAATATCTATGTCAAAATCGATTCCAGCTTCGTGAACAATTGCCGGCAAATGTAAAGCCGTGTTGGTAGAACAACCTAAAGCCATATCTAAAGTAAAGGCATTTTCTACTGTTTTTTCGGTGAATATATCCAACGGTTTAATATCTTTAGCTACTAACTCCATTATCTTTTCTCCACTTTTTGTTGCCAAAGCCCTCCTACTAGAAAAAACTGCCGGAATCGTCCCATTTCCCGGCAGCGCAAGTCCTAAAACCTCTGTTAGGCAGTTCATTGAATTGGCAGTAAACATCCCAGCACAAGATCCATACCCAGGACAGGCGTTCATTTCCATTTCATTTAACTCTTCATCAGAAATCTTATTGGCAACTCTCGCACCAACCGCTTCAAACATATCGTGCAAATCAATTTTTCTCCCTTTGTAATTCCCTGCAAGCATTGGGCCTCCACTTACTACAATGGCAGGAATATTTAACCTCAAAGCAGCCATTAACATCCCTGGAACGATCTTATCGCAGTTGGGAATAAGAACCAATCCATCGAATTTGTAGGCTCTAGCTACAGCTTCAATAGAATCGGCAATTAATTCTCTACTCGGTAATGAATAGTTCATACCGCTGTGTCCCATAGTGATACCATCACAGATTCCTATCGTTGAAAAGGCTAAAGGTAAACCTCCAGCTGCATATACGCCATTTTTTACACTTTCACATATTTCATTCAAATGTTTATGTCCGGGTATTATATCGTTCGCAGAATTAGCTATCCCAATTATAGGTTTATCGATCTCTTCTTTTGTCAACCCTAAGGCATAAAGTAAAGAACGATGTGGAGCTTTTGATACTCCTTTTTTAATTTCGTCACTTCTTAGTTTATTATCTTCCATATAATCCTTCCTTTCCATAATGTTTAAAAATGTTGATAATATCCCCGGTAGAATTCATTCCCGTTCCTCCCATTTTGGATAACTTCCAAGAATTTTAAAGAAAGAACTCATTTTTTCTAATTTAACTAATGCTGTTTTTACATCTTTATCTTCTGTATAACCTTCAAAATCTATATAAAAAGAGTATTCACCTAATTGCTTTTTGGTTGGACGCGACTCTATCCTTGTTAGATTAATGTCCTTTTCTTTGAAAGCTTTTAACATGTTGTATAGAACACCAGGTTCATTGTGCATTGGAGAACATATTATCGAGGTTTTGGAATTTTTTGCTGTACCTTCAAACTTTGTAAACCTTTTGGAATTTGCAATTATGAAAAAACGAGTTGAGTTACTTTTTGAGTCTTGAATATCTCTAGCTAAAACCTTTAAATTATAGATATTGATAATATTTTCCGAACCTATAGCTGCACTCCCTGGTACATCTTTAATCATTTCGCAAGCATTTGCTGTACTCGCGGTGAATATAATATCTGGATTATTCAATCTATTTTTTATAAACTTACTGCATTGTCCAATAGCTTGTTGATGAGAGAAGAGCTTTTTAATTTCTGCCAGGTCTAAACTTTCGTAAGATACAAGAAAATGTTTAATTGGAACAACACACTCACCCATTACGTGAATATCAGATTTCTCGAATAAAAGATCCATCGTAATATTTACTGAACCTTCCACGGAATTTTCAATAGGAACAACTCCAAAATCTACTTCTTTACTTTGAACCATTTCAAAAACATCTGAAATAGATTGTAATGGCATCAAAAAAACATTTTCACCAAAATATTTCATAGCAGCGATTTCACTAAAAGTACCTTTTGGCCCTAAATAACCACATTTGAGAGTCTGATTTTTTTTCAAGACATCTAACTCCTTGAACTCAAAAATATTACGAAAATATTTTCAGTTTTGTCAACAAATGAAAAAAATTTCATTTTTCCTAATTATTGGTAACTATTTAAGATTAGAGTAAATTATTAGCGATTATACACTAAAATCTCCGTTTTTGCAAGATTTGAAAAAAATTTCATTAAAAGCCTTTCTAATTCCTTCTTTTATGGATTTTGAAAAATAAGATTAAAACTGTCGTGTTTAATTTTAATCTAAAATTTACCCAAGACAAATAAAAAATTTACTTTTTGTTTTCTAAAAAAATTGTACAATGTAATAAGGAGGGATATTATGGCTTTATTAGAAGTAAACTTTATGTCAAAATCTTTAATGAGAAAAGTGCCAATTATGGTCGTTTTACCGGTTGATAAATTAAATTTTTCAATTACCTCTGAAATCGTAGACAATGGCAATAATCCTTTCAAAACATTATATCTTCTTCATGGGGGGTTTGGTAATTATACTAGCTGGGTATCAGAAACAAGAATTCAAAGATTGGCTGAAGGAAAGAACCTTGCAGTTGTGATGCCTTCTGGTGATAATTCCTTTTATTTAGATCAACCGGAAACTGGTAATTTTTATGGAGAATTTATAGGAAAAGAACTTGTTGATATCACCAGAAAAATGTTTCCTTTGTCTAAGAGAAGAGAGGATACCTTCATTGCTGGACTTTCTATGGGAGGCTATGGTGCCATTAGAAATGGTCTAAAATACCATGAAACCTTTGGCTATGTTGCTGGACTTTCCAGTGCCTTGGATCTTGAACAATTGCAAACGCTTGGTGAATCTTATCCAGAAATTGCTTTTGTGAAGAACTGGTTCGGAGATTCTAAGGAGGCTCTTTTGTCAGATAAGAATCCAAAAGTACTTGTGAAGGATATCAAAGAACAGATGAAAAAAGATCCGTCAATACATTTTCCTAAAATGTATATGGCTTGTGGCACCGAAGATGATTTATTAAGGACTAACCGTGAATTCAAAGATTTTCTTGTGGAAAATAACGTTGATTTAACTTATGAAGAAGGGCCAGGGGCACATACTTGGAAATTTTGGGATACTTACATTGAAAAAGTGCTTAACTGGCTTCCAATGAAAAATTGATAATCATAAATAGAGTATTAGATCAAGTACCGAATGCGTTTTGTACGCTTCTGATGAAAAAAACTCATTTAAAACTTTGATTAAATTATAAAGAAGGTGCGCTTATGGAAGCTATTTACATCGAAAAACCTCATCAAATTGAAGTAATTAATAAAGAAGAACCGTCTGCAAAAGAAAATGAATCATTGATAAGGGTATTAGGTTGTGGTGTTTGTGGAACTGATTTAAAAATCTTTAAAGGAGAAACTTTGGCTACTTATCCTCTTATACCAGGGCATGAAATCGTTGGAGAAATAGTAAAATCTAAGACATTTGAGAAAGGAACCAAAGTAACCATTGATCCAAATAGACCTTGTGGTGTTTGCCAGTATTGTAGGGAAGGCAAAATTCATCTGTGTGAAAATCTTAGCGCAGTTGGTGTAAATAGAGATGGCGGTTTTGCCGAACTTGTTTCTGTCCCAAATGAACAGATCTTCGCATTATACGACAATATCCAAGTAAAAGATGCAATATTTGCAGAGCCTCTTTCTTGTATAATCCATGGAATAGATCTTTCTAATTTCTCTTACACTGATGATATAGCAATAATAGGTGGAGGAGCAATAGGTCTGATCTTCGCCATGCTATTAAACAGATTCTCAGTAGGGAAAACCGTTATATTTGAAGTTTCTCAAGAAAAAATGGAATTTATAAAAAACGAGTTTCGGTTGGAAATCGATCATCCTGACAATAATCCCAAATCCCGCAAATTTGATACAGTATTTGAATGTTCTGGAACTATTTCGGGATTTGAAACCGCTTATACCCTAGTAAAAAAAGGCGGAAAAATAATAGATTTCGGAGTCACTCCAAAGGGATCGAAATCAAAGGAAGTAGAGCCTTTTAAAATATACAGTGAGGAAATTTCAATCACCGGTTCTTATGTAAATCCATTCACCATGCAAAGGGCTGTGAAAATTCTTAATAGTAATGAATTCTTTTTTCAAAAATTATTAACCGATGTTGGTGATCTTTCAGAGATAACGAAGTATATATCTTCAGACAAAAAGCCTTTCTTAAAAGCATCATATATAAATCAATAGAATCAAAAAATCATAAACGATCCCATCTAAATTTTAGATGGGATTTTTATTTACATAAAATTTACAATAGATATTTCTTGTTTCTCTTCCAAAAAGTGTGTGTAGAAAAAATGAAATATGAATAAATGATTAAATAATCTGGTATCATTTATCAAAAGTAAAAGAACACAAAATGTATAAAAAGTGATACCGAATGAGAAAAGAGCTACCAAAATTCTTTGAATAGATACTGAATATAACAGAGCCATTGTACATAGAAAAGATAGAACAACAAGGAAATACAATCAACATATATATCTGGATTTCAAAAAAGGTGCAAAGTTCGAATACAACGGTAAATATTACAGTGCAGCGATACAGTTCAAAGAAGCCAGCAACATTTAAACCTATTCCAATATGAAACATACATAAATGCAAGGGTAGCTAGGATAAAAACAGATGATGGGACAAAGTATCCAGTTCCTAAAGTTTTGTCTAAATACGAAAAGAAACTAAAACATGCATATAAAAAGTTCTCAAGCAAAGAAAAAGGTTCTAAGAATTGGGGCAAAGCAAAATTAGAAGTTGCTAGAATACATGAGAAAATTAAGAATACACGAGAGGATTTTCTGCATAAACTAACGAAGTCTATCAGTATACATTGGGGGTAATCTCTAAGCCCTCAAAACCTTTTAAATATAAGAAAATAATTAAAAAAACACTTTTTGGGGATCGCCTAAAGGATGGTACAAATTCAAGACGGTCCTAATATACAAAGCAGAGAGGTTAAGTAAGAAAGTAATTGAGATAGGAATGTTCGAACCTTAGTCTAAAACTTGTAATATATGTGGGTATAAGAACGAAGCAAGATGTTGAAGCCCCTTAATGGGGCTTAATTTTTTTTGTTTGTTATAAAATCTTAAGAACCTTGATAATTATTGTAAAAAGGTATATCATAATAGTAAGAGAGAAATGATGTGACTGATTGTAGGGTAATGAGGCACTAAAGTAGGTTTTAGGGCTTCAAAAAAAGAAAAATTTTGGGCTTTAAGGGGAGAAAAGGTATGTATTACGTTGGGTTTGATATTGGTTCATCAAGCATTCATGTAGCGGTCATTGACGAAGAAGGAAAACTAAAATACGTTAAAGAAAGTATTCCACATTTTGGTGTGCCTTTAAAAAGGCTACCGGAGATTTGGGAATCGATAAAACCTGAACTGGATGGGGAAGTACTTTCTACGTCTTTCACGGGAATAGGTGCACAACTTTTCAACAAAGTTTTTTCGGAACTCTTGTTTGATTATGAAAGTGTTACCATACCCAAAGGTGCTTCTTTTCTCGAACCAAATGTTTCCTATGTATTCCACATTGGAGCAAAGGACTCATATTTTTTAAGACTTGGACATCTTAAAGAAAAGGTGAATCTTTTAGAGTTGTCAGCTAATAGCAAATGTGGCGGGGGTTCAGGAATCTTAGTTGAAAAACAGTTGAAAAGATTATACTTAAAAAACGATTCAGAGTTTTTTCAGATAGATGATTACTCACAAAAAATTGAACTAATGAGAAAATTGTATGCCCAAGCAGAAAACGAGGTGAAAGATTACAGCGATATTCAGGGCTTCAATGCTAGATGTGGTGTTGTAATTCAATCAGATTTGATACACGAACAAAATGAAGGTGCTCAAAGGCCCTTTTTAGTTGCAAAATTGTACTCTACAGTAGCTAGGAATTTTAAAAATGACGTGATTGGAGCGAGGGAACTTGATCCATCTCTCTCAGCCATAGCTACAGGAGGAGTCTTTTCAAGTGATTATATCCTCAAAAGTTTCAATATGTTAACTAATTTAAATGTAAAAAGGCCTAAGTACCATACCGCTGTTGCAGCTATTGGGATAGCTCTGGAAGCGTTAGAAAAGAAAAACAAATTTGTGATAGATTTTAACCGACTTTCTGAGATCTCTAATTTTACGAAGAGTAAACGTCCCTATGCTAAGCCTCTTTATGCCTTTCTTGATAAAGTCCACAGCTACGAAGGAAAAATTGAGAAAGTGCAACCTGATGTGGTTAGAGATGTAACCATAGGAGTAGATGGAGGCTCAACCACCACAAAAGCTGCGATTGTGGACGTTGAAACGGGTGCCCTTTTAGACAAAATTTACATCAGCACCCATGGTGATCCAGAAAGAGCTCTTAAAGAAGTGTTTAGACACTTAGCCAAAAAATCCAATAATTATAATGTTCTTGGTGTATGTACCACAGGATCAGCCAGAAAATTGTACGAGAGAATTTTAGTAAGTCAAAAGAAAAAAGAAACTTTAGAAGAAGAAGGATACGCAGTTTTAGATGGAGCCGTTGATGAAGTCACATGTCACGCTAAAGGAATTAAATTCCACGATGAAAAAATAGATACCATATTTGAAATCGGTGGACAAGATATGAAGTTCACTTCTTTCAAACTTAATGGAGAAGAAGCTACAGATCAGATAAAAGAGGCTAGGATGAATTACTCATGTCAAGCCGGAGCTGGTCAAACATTGGAGAACATGGCTCAACTGTTAGGCTTGGATGTCAAATCGACACTTCAAGAAGCAGCGTTGAAAGCAGAAAAAGTACCCATTATAGATTCTACCTGTGGCGTTTTCATGGAAATGGAAGAAAACCGTTTAATTTCCGAGGGTTTTTCACAAGAAGAGATAGCTGCAGCGATAGTCAGATCCACCGCAGCTAGCTATTTTAATAAATTTGTTGGAGGTCCACAACATATTCAAAACAAATGCTCTTGTCAAGGGGGACCAGCCTTGGGGAAAGCATTTTTGGCTGCAATGGCACAAGTTACAAACAAAGATATCTACGCTTATCCCCACAGAGAATTGTTTGGAGCATGGGGAGCGGGTCTTTTTCTAAGAGAAGAGATATTGAAGGTGAAAAAAGAAGGAAAAGAAGTGCGCTCAGCTTTCAGAGGCTTTGAAGTAGTAGATATGAAATTTGAAAAAGAAGAGGTAATGTGTTCAGATTACTTCGGCAAATTGTCCTGTAAGGTAAGAAATTGCAGATTAAAAATCTTTAGTATAGCAGGCGAAAAAGTTATAACAGGTGGTTTTTGTCCAAGAGGGAACAGTGAAGGGGCAGAGAAGGTAAAAGTAGATTATGTTGAAATTTTCCATAGATTGTTTGAAAAACATTTTGAAGGCATAAAATACGAAAAGTTGGACGAAATAAATGTCGATAATGAAAAAACGGTAGGTATTCACAGAGCAGGAGTAACTTTAGGAGAAATAGGGGTTTGGTCTGCGGCATTGTTGAATAAAGTTGGATTTTTACCAGTATTATCCCCAGTTTCAGATGAAGGAATCGCACAAAGAGGTATAAATATTGCTCCTACGGAATTTTGCATAGCGATGAAACTCGTCGTAGGCCATGGGGATCTGCTGGCAAAAGATAAAAGGATAAAACATCTGTTTAACCCCTCGGTTATTGAAGAAGTAAGAGATAAAAAACCTATGAGAAAATTTTGCATATATACTGAGGCTGAAGGTTACTTGTTGCAAGACATATTGGGATTAGACGAGGATAGAGAGATTCTGCCTGTTCTTTACTGGAAAGATAAAGAAAGGTCAGCTCAAGCGATATACGATGAATTAAAAAGAATTGGTTACAATATTTCCAAAGAAAAGATATTGGAAGCCATAGAATATGCAGATCAAAAATTAAAAGCATTCAAAAGCGATTTACACAAACAAGGGGAAAGATTCTTAAACAAATTAGAAAAAAGTGAAGAGATAGGGTATGTAGGATTGGGGAGAGATTATGTTGTACTAGACCCTCAAGCTTCCTCACAATCAGGTTCTATGTTCACCAAACAAAGAGGTATGAATTATATCCCTCAAACTTTCTTGGAAGAGTATTATATAGATATTCCTATAGATGACCTTTCTTTCAACGAATACTGGTATCAAAATTCTCATATCCTTCAAGCATCTATATTCGTGGCAAAACATCCTAAACTATTTCCAATAAGACAGATGAATTTCGCTTGTGGACCAGACTCGGTGAAGTTTTATCATGAAGATGAGATATTCAAAAGAGCAGACAAACCGTTTTTGCATTTAGTAACAGATGCACAAACCAACAACGCCCCCTTTGTTACAAGGGCTGAGGCCCACGATCGGGTTGTAAAAAAAAGCAAACCAAAAACAGACTTGGAATTCAAAGATTTTGTCTTATTCCCAGATGGTCATAAGGACAAATTAAAATTGGGGCAAAGACAGTGGCTCATTCCTTACATGGGTGAAGCAAGTAACCTGGGAAAAGCTGTGTTAAAACATTATGGAATAGAAGCCAAAGTTTTACCAACGGCTACAGTTCAAGCTAAAGAAGCGGCGGATAGGTTCATCACCACGGAAGTTTGTTTCCCGTTAAGAGGTGTCGTTGGTGATGCAATGGCAACCTTGGAAGAAATAGCCAAAGATAAAGGAAAGGATTGGATAAATAATAATATTGTTATTTTTTTACCAACCACTTCTGGCCCATGTCGTTTTGGTAAGTATGGAGAAGTTCTTAAGATTTTTTTGCACAAAGAAGGACTTGATAACATTCCTATAATCAGTCCTTCTGTTGATACTGGTTACTTACAGATAGAAGCACCAGAACAGTTTAAAACCATTTACCAAAAAGCTGATGCATTAATAAACGTATTTAGGGCAATAAAAATGGCGGATATGACAGACGATTTAATCAGAAGATTTAGGCCGTACGCGGATGATTTTACTGATTTCGATGAAACCACCCAAAAACTATGGAAAAATTTACAACAATTACTGATAGAAAAAGGCGGATCTATAAAATATCTAAAAAGATGGGTGAAAGAGGCTATAGATACTTTTACAAGATTATCCCCAAGTGCAAAAGAGCATTCACTGCCTTTAGTGTTATATATAGGAGAAATATATTCAAGGCAACATGATCCATACACAGATTATGTAATGCAAAGAATAGAAGAAGAAAGGTTAGAAATAATAAGAGGAACAATAGCTGAATGGTTAGAATATGTAATTTACATTAATGAAAGAAGAAATTCCAACTTGCTTTTCCGATTTGTGGATAATTATATGGGTTTCACCGATTGGCGTTTCAAGAAAATTTTCGGGAATTATTCTAAAGACCATGCCATTTTACCTAAACCTCAAAAAATCATCGATGACATGCAAAATAGTAGAAAGTATCACGGAGATATCGTTGGAGAATCACCTTTGGTAATTGGGATATTTCTAAAATTCTTGAATGGTGAATTAACAAACGGTAGACAAAAAGTTTCTGGGATATTCCATGTAGGACCTTTCACTTGTATGCAAGAAGGAGTGGCGATGGCAAAAATGGATGCCATCGCCAAAGAAGCATCAAAAAGAGATCCTTCGTTAGTTGTCCCGATGATTCATGCATTTTTCGGTGATTCTGCAAATACTAATCTAGAAGCTGAAATTGCAGCCTTTAGAGAACAATGCTATCTAAAGCAAAAATTAACAAAATAGAAAATCATTCTACTCTAGAAACATCTAAAGTTACTTCTTTTATACCGTTTGTGGTGTTTGTTTGAAATAATTCATTCAAGGCTGAAAGCAATTTGTTCTCAATTTCGGCAATTTTCTCATTATTTCTAAAATCTTCAGGTTTATAAGTTGAGAATATGAGTCTAAGTGTGTCGAACACCTGCGAAAAGGAATTTTCCACAGTTTCTTTCATTTCCGCGTTGGCAACTAAAAGGGAATATTCTGTAACAAAAACACGGTTGTTAAGGTTAATTCTAACTGGGTACTCGCCTTTTATAATTTCAACTTTCAAGTCTTGCTGACTTTGAATATATCTTATTTCAGGTTCTAGGGCACCATAGAATTTGATGTCTGTGTATCCGAGAAATTCAGGATTACGTGGATTATCTTTAATAGAGTATACACTAACTTGTCCATTTTCAAATCTAGCGTATAAATAGCCATTGGCGATTTTAATACCGTTAATACCTTCTAAATTCAAGTTTTCTAACAGTGTTGGAGAATTAGGATCGCTTATTTCTGCGATGCTTAATCCTTCAATATTTCTCAATATATAAAGATAATTATCGTGATTAATTACATCTGTAACGTTTCCAGGCGCGTCTATTGTAGCGATTTCTTGAGGATTACTTGGATCTGTAACTTCATATATCGTTACTCCCATTTCACCACTTGGAGAGTAAAGGTAGACTTTTTCCTCAGGTACTACTTCAGTAGAAAACCTTATTTGAGAAGTAGATTCTCCGCCTTTTTGATCCTTTGCAACAATTCTTAAGGTGTAATTTTTTCCCATTTCCAAGGAATTAAATTGATAAAAATATGTATCGATATTTTCTGCTATGAGTCGCTCCTGTTCAGAGTCAGCGGTTAAATATAAGTCAAAGACCAAAGAATCTCCTTCAGGGTCTTCCGCTTGCCATACGAAGTATACATATGGTTCGGTTAATAGTTGATTTGCAGATGGAGATAAGATTATAGGGCTAGTAGGAGGATTATTTCTTTGAAAAGTATAATTTTCAGAGAAATCATAAACCATGTTATTTTTAACAACAGCAAATTTTAGATCCAGTCCTTCAGAAGGCACTGAACTTAAAATAATAGTATTTTGGTTGGATGTCCTAAAAGGTTCATAAATTCCAGAACTATTTCTTCTATAAACTAAATATTGGTCATAGTCTTGTGGAAGGGTTATGTACAAATCGTTATTAACCCACCTATAATCTATTTGATATTTCAAAGATGATTTTTTTAGTTTTATTTCGTTTAGTGTTTTATCTTCATTCACAAATAATTCTGGGTTGTTATAATAGTAATATGCGACACCTGAATCATCGATTGCCATAATATTTAGTTGATAGGTTCCTTCTTCTATGGACGTTAATTCTATACTTTCTCCAACAGGAAAAGATGCTTCGTAAGTATTGGCTCCAATCAATTCAACTTTTATTTCGTTGTAAGGTTCTTGTAGACCTTCTGACGCAACTATTTCGTAGTTGATCGTTACATTATACTTTCCACCAAAAAACAACAGAGAAAATATAATCACAATACCCAAGACAACTATTGCAATAATAGTTGTAATAATAATTAATCTCTCTCTGTTTTGTGGTGGTTTCTTTTCTTCTTGGTTGATTAAACTTTCGTATTCTAATTTATTTTCATTCTTATTTTCTGAATTGTTCTCTTCAGCCATTTCTATCCCTCCAAAGATAAATTTACTATTGCCTTTAGAAACCTTTGTTAGCCCCCCTTCGCCCCAACAATTTTTTGTATAGTTGTATGTATGTTTCTATGGGAATATCTTCTGGTCGAGATGAGGGGTCAATTTGTACCTCAGTTAAATATTTTTCTGTATCAGGTATAATCTCTTTAAGATTATTTTTTATTGTTTTTCTTCTTTTAGAAAAACATATGTGAACAAATTTCATGAAATCTTTTGGATCTATTTCTTCTACATACTTGTACACAGGGTTGAATTTCAATATTACTGAATCTACTTTTGGAATTGGTATGAAATTGTTTTTAGATACATCCATGATTCTTTCAACAGTACAATAAGTCTGAACGAATATACTTAAAGGGCTGTAACTTTTTTTTGATTTTGCCATCAACCGTTGTCCAAACTCTTTTTGAAACATAAAAATTGCGTATTCAAATTTTGGTGATTCTTCAAATATCTTTTCTAATATTTTTGAAGAGATATAATATGGGATGTTTGCTATATATTTCAGTTTTGGAATATCTTTGAATTTAGAAAGGTCTGTGTTTAAGAAATCTTCAAAATGTATTTCTACATTTTTTGAACCTTCAAACCTTTCTTCTAATAGTGGTTTGAGCCTCTCATCAATTTCAAACGTTATTACTTTTTTTGCTTTCTTTGCTATCTCTTCTGTGAGAATTCCATTGCCGGTTCCAATTTCTATTATTACGTCATTTTCATCGATTTCACTTTTTTTTACTATTTCATGAGACACAGTCGAGTTAGACAAAAAATTTTGACCCAACCCTTTTTTTAATCTTATATCGTACTTCTTAAGCCATTCAGAGGTTTTCAAACAAATTTCACCTTTCTTATTTTATCAAAACAGACCAGATACATTAGCGTATGTGTCAAAGCCGGCGTTAATAAAACTCATGAATGTTTGTACCGTACTCATAACTTCTACGATGTTGGTGAGTGTGTTTTTTGGAATATAGATAATATCTTTTGGTTTTACTTCTGGGTTCATCCCGGTTTTTACAGGGGCTGCGTTTATTATTCCAGATAAGTCCAAAGTTACAGGTGGATTTTCCGGACCATCTTTGAATAAGTATACCGTTGTTAATTGAGCTGATTGAGAAGCGTTTCCTGCTTTGAGTATTGCGTCTAGCACTGTCATGCCTGCATTGTATGGGATAATACCGGGTTTTGTTACTTCTCCAAAGACGTAAACAACTTGCTCTTCTGCCGGTGGTACGTAGACTATGGATCCAGGGTTAACAAGTACATTTCTTAGTGATTCAACGTCTTTTATATCCACTTTTATTTCCTCGTTGTTTTTTGTATAGATGAAGATGCTCTCTTGGTTTTTCCAATCGATAGCGGAGTTAGAAAGTATCTCAACCAAGCTCATTGGAACATCTGTTCTTAGACTTTTTGGAGAGATATTTCCCAAAACAGCTATGTATGAACCACTCACTTCTGGTTGAACAACGACGTATGAACCTTTTGGAACTTCCATCATTAAATTGTTCAATAATTCTTCAGAATTTATTGTTTTTATCTTTTCATTGTTTTGGTAAATTGCTATTGTTCCAGTATCTACTGGGGAGAACCCATTTACAGACGAGAAGACATCTATTAACCTCACATTTTTTTGCTGAATAACTTGTGTTTCTCCTGCCTTGTAGACGATAATTTGGTCTGGAGCAATTCTTGAAATCTCTACAAAGGCCTTGCCTTCGAGTGGAATATTTTTTAAACTGTCAAATTCATTCGCTATTGAAGTTCCGGTTTTTTCACCGATTTGATATCTAACTTGGTAGGATTCATCTAAGTTTAATGGGAGCAGTAGTTCATACAAACTTTCTCCTTGATTGTAGGCCATAACATTAGAGAATTCTCCGAATATATAAGCCATTCTTAATTCTGTGTCGGCTATTATCGTTGAGCCAGAACTTACTAAGACATCTTTCAACATAGTTAAGTTATTCGGATCAACGGTTAAACTTTTTGTACTTCCAGAATTGTCCACGATAACCAAGTTTCCTGAAAAATTATTACTGAAACCACCTGCTAATCCAACTATCTTATCCATACTTATTTTTTCGTTTGGCAAAAATTCAACCTTTCCAGTTCTGTTGAATGCTCCACTTAGATAAACATAGTTTCTCTTAAGTGTAATTTGAACAAAATCACCTTTTTTTAGCTCAGTATTCGAATTTACGGGTTGGTTGTTTACTCGAACTTCTTCCACATTTTCTTCACTTATACCAACTTTAGTTAAGAGTGTTCTGATGTTCATTCTTTCTTGTTTTTCAAAGTCAACTCTTTGTGAATTTTCTTGTGAACTTAAGTATACATAATTTTCAAATCTGTTTATTATTACTGTATCGCCTGGTTGAAGCAAAAAATCTTCATTGTTGGTTGTTTTCTGTAAAGATAAAGTAGTAGTTTCTCCTTCTCTAACAACTGTTACAGAGTCTTCTACTTCGCTTAGACTAACGTTAAGTAACGTTATTACAGATTTTATTCCCATGCCTTCAAAATAATCTAAAGAAGCTGATCCAAAATCAGAAAAGACGAGAACATTATTCGTGTAGTTGTAAGGAATTATTACTGTGTCGCCTGGTTGTAAGGAATAATCTTCTTTTTTTACTATTTCATCAAATGGGACTTCTTGAATTTTTCCCTCTCGAACAATCATAAGTTCAGTAGGCATCTTGTTAGTAGGTATATTCATGGAAGAGATGACGGTTTTCAACGTCAAACCTTCATAGTAATCTAAAGATGACGTGCCGAAGTCTGAAAAAACAGTGACCTTATTGGTATAGTCGTATGGGAAGAGAACAAAGTAATTTTCATATATATAAGGATCTTCACCAGGTTCTCCACTTTTGATCCATTCGATATTAACTTTTTGTTCCTTTCCATCGGGAGATTTGATCAACGCATAAGAGGAGTTAGTGATATCTTTTATCCCACCAGCTAATCCAATTAGATCTGAAAGTTTAATCTTTTCGTTTTTTATGTTAATGACCCCGTTTATGTTGGTGTTTCCTAAAACCGTTACCGAAAAAGGGGCATACTGGGTGATTCCTACTGTAACTTTATTAGTTTTTATGTAACTTTCCATTTTAGTGGATATCTCGTTTTCAATTTCTTCTAAAGTTCTACCTTCTGCTTTTATTCTGCCAATAGGAGGTACCGTGACGTCTCCTTCTGGCCCCACAATTGCATCGGTTATTGAATATTCAGGATATCCTAAGACCCAAATTCCTAAGATGTCACCCATCCTTACGTTATATGAGAATGTAATAATTGGTAAAGCCAAAAGAATTAAAAGAATGATAATAAAGCTACCTTTTTTCATTTTTTATCCTCCCCACTAAAATTTTTTGTTATATCATTTTTTCTATTAGTTCCAATTCTTGAGAATTGTAACCCGAGATTTTTAAATGACTTACTATTTTTTTTGCAACTTCGTTGTTTCCACTTTTCAACGCGGCTTTTGATTTTATGATCAAAAAATTTATTTTGTTTTGGCCATCCTGAGGTTCTTTTAAATGTAATATGTCTTCATACTTTTCTATTTCGTATAATGAATGGGCAAGGTAAAGGTTTGTCTCGTCTAAGTCTATGCCTTTTTCTAAAGCAATCTCTAAAAATTTACTAGCTTTTTCGTAATCTTCACTTAGCATATAACAGACCCCAATGTTATGATAGAACATAGGATCTTCAGGAAGTAAAGATATCGCTTTTTTATAATATGAAGCAGCATTTAGATAATTCCCTTTTTCTAACATGGTGTTTGCTTTTTGGTTGTAATAATAAGCCATTTCTTTACTCATTTATATCCCCTTCAGTATAGTAAAAAAGAGTATCAACTAAAGTTTTATCTTCTAATAACAGAGAAACACTGGCTGGATTTATCCCACTGATTATTGGAGGAAATAAGTTGTATTCTATGTAATCAATAGGTTTGTATGAAACTTTCAAATAACTTTTCAGATATTCTTCTTGGCTTTGATCTATAATACCTCCTCCGCTCATGAAGGCAAGGTTTTCTAAGTTTGTGTTTACTTCTTTTCCATTAGTCAGGTGGAATAAAGAACTACTTGAAAGGATAAAAGGTATCGTCTTTTCAGGGGTTAGTTCTGTGTCGATCTCACCATGTGTTAATATCTTCGAATCGGTGTTAATTTGGGGTACATGAACTTGGAAGAGATCGTTAATTTCATATTCATAAGTATCTGATATTGAATAAGTACGATGGTAATTAAAAGGCACTCTACCTCCTGAATCCATTACGTATATATTTTTGGTCAAAAAATCCATTTTTTCGCCTGAGATATCGTTGACATTAATTTTTAGGGTCACTGTTCGATCGTTTTTACTATACTTCAACCCGTACAAATTCAAAATATACAGGTTACTTTCAGTATTTGAATCTATTCTTTCCAAGTAAACTTTGTTATCTTCTAAATCCGAAAGGATAAGCACACCATTTTCAATTTTGACTTTTCCCCTGAATTGACTAGTATTTTTACCGTTAAAACTATCATCGATTGGGTTGAGTTCTCCATCTTCTTCTAAAATTTCTATGCCATCTTCAACTGATGAAACTAAGATTTTATTCCAGGGAAGAACATCAAGAGAAATATAAGTTTTATTTGGTAGTTTTGTTGTGTTCACCACTTCATTTTTTAATATATCGAAATTAAAAACTGATGAACTTGCATAATCAATTAAGTATAAATTGTTGTGCCATAAGGCTCCATCGAGAAACGTTGTTGAATGGTCAAATTTCTTTTGTTGAAGTATCTCACCGTTGTAACCTATGATTTTTATTTCATTGTTGTATGGATCGTATCCGACTAATCTTCCAGCGTTATCGATGTCGTAAATCACAAATGGAAAACCTTCTGTCAAAACTTCTATTTGGTTTTCTATTTCGTTTGTTAATACCGTACTTTCCACCGTTGAATTGGTTTTAATTTCCTTTCTAATGATTGGAGAATAACTTTCAAAGTAATAAATCCCTTTATCCGAGCCTAGGTAAACTCTATTTAGATTTTCGTCAGCGTTTATAGAATAATAATTTTTGCCTTTGTCCAATCTTATCCAAGTTTCTTCGTAGTTATTTGTTTTAAATATCAAGTGATTTTGAGAATCTAAAACGTACAAATTTGAATTGATGATTTCGCAATCTACTGGATTATAAAATCTTTCAAAAGAATCTTTAACGCCTGCTGTTTGGCTAATTTCAAGAAATACAGGTGTGGCATAGTTGGAAAGTGAAAAATTTTTGATACTGTTTATAAAGTTCAACAATGTATTAGCTTCTTCATTTACTGTTGAGAATAACAAAGAATTTTCCAAGTCCTGAATGGCTTTGTCTATCATTCCTAACTGTAAATCCAATTTTGCTGCATAGTACCAAAGTTTGGGTATATCTGTTATATATATTTCTCCACTCATTGCTTGATTTAATTGAACACGTGCCTCGTATTTTTCCCCTTCAAATAACAACTGGAGACTATCTGAAAATAGTTCTCTAGAGTTTAATTCACTTTCTGATAATTCTTGAGAGAATATCCAAACGTTAGTCAGCAAAAGATAAATAAAAAGGGTGATAAGTGCTTTTTTCATTGAATCTTTTCTTCCTTTTTTAGGATTTTTATAATGTCTGCTTTATTTTCAGAATTCGATAGTAACCTTTTGATATTCGATCTATGTCTATACAAGCTCAGAAAAAATAAAAGTGTGTAGGTAATACCCAATTTTAAATTCCAAAAATAACTTAAAATAGCGGTTACAAGCAAACCTAAAAGGGACGATACAGAAACATATTTGGTCAATAATACGACAGATATCCAAACTAACAGAAATATTACACCTAACATCGGGCTCAAAGCAAAGTAACCACCTAATGTAGAAGCCACTCCTTTTCCACCTTCGAATTTTAAAAAAATTGGATAGTCGTGACCTAAGACAAGTACAATTAAAGATAAATAAGGAACCCACGAATCAACACCAAAAATAAGTCTTATTATTAAAATGGGAATGAATGCTTTCAAAAAATCAAGTGTTATTGAAAGGAGTCCCCATTTTGGCCCCAAAGCCCTTAAAACATTGGTTCCTCCAACGTTTCCGCTTCCAGTTTTTCTTATGTCTATCCCCTTACTCCATGGAATCAAGAAGCTGAAAGGAATAGATCCACATAGATAACTGATGATCAAAGCAGCAATGGACATATGTTTTCCTCCCTGAAATAGGATTTATAATTTAGTCAAAGTTTAACAACAAATTTTATAGTGTTTTTTGCTTGGTTTTTGAAGTTTCTTCATTTTTTCTTGCTTCGAATTTTAGAAATATAGGCGAACCAATGAAAGGATCAATGTAATTTCTTATCATGTTTCTCAAACCTTGTTGATAGTATTTTGGTATGTCGTATGGTAAATTTGAATAGAATACGAAAACAGGTGGTTTGGTCCCAACTTGTGTAGCATAGTAAAATTTGATTCTTTTTCCTTTTTTAATTGGTGGTGGAGTAACCAATGTGTATTTTTCTAAAGCTGCATTCAACGCACTTGTTGGGATTTTTTTGTTTCTTGATTTTTCGACTTCTTTTATAGCGGTTATTAATTCTTGAATCCCCCATCTTTTAGGTGCCGATGTGAAAACTAATGGACTATAATTTACAAAGTAGAGTTCTTTTTCAAAATAGTTAAAAAACTCTTCCTTTCTTTGATGGTTGTTACTAACTAAATCCCACTTGTTAAATGCTATAATCGTTCCCTTTCCTCTTTTTTCTGCAATACCTATGATGCTTTTGTCTTGGTGGGTTATTCCTTCTGTTGAATCAACTACTAAAATTACTACATCTGACTTTTCAATTGCGTTGATTGTTCTTGATATTGAAAACATTTCAATACTTGCATAATGAATGGTACTTTTTTTTCTCATTCCAGCAGTATCTATAAATCTGAAGGTGTTATCGCCCATTGTAACTAGATGATCAATGGCGTCTCGGGTTGTTCCAGGTATTTCTGAAACGATAGCCCTTTCTGAACCAATTATGCTATTAAAAAGAGAAGATTTCCCAACGTTAGGACGCCCGACGATAGATACTTTTATTTCTTCGCTATCCTTCTCGCTATCAACAGATTCCTCCGAATTTAAGCCAGAAGTTTTTAAAGTATTTGCGATAGTATCCATTAAAGTAAAAATATTTTTGTTATGCTCTGCAGAAACAGGGATTCCTTCACCAAAGCCAAGAGAGTAGATCTCTGGTTTCATCTCAAGCTCGTATTTTTCAAAATTCTCTGCCTTATTAATAACTAAGATAACTTTCGAATTGGTCTTTCTTAAGTAGTCAGCAATGTGATAGTCTTCTGAGGTAAGTCCAATCTTTCCATCGATTACAAATATTACCAAAGATACGTCTTTTAAACTTTCAAAAATTATTTTTTTCTGCCTTTCTTCTATGTTGTCTTCCGGTTGTTCGAATATTCCACAAGTATCTACCAATGTAAAAGATATATCGTCCCATTGGATTGTGGAGGAAACGTTATCCCGCGTTACACCAGGCATATCGTGAACTATTGATTTTCTTTCACCAATCATTCTGTTAAATAATGTTGATTTTCCCACATTGGGTTTTCCAATTATGAGAACCGTCGGTTTTTCCAAGTTATTCCACCTCTTGTTTTTTACTGAAGCATTTTACTCTTCATTCATTTCATTAATTACTTGTAGCGCCTCTTCTTTTTCTCTTTCTTCTTCTAGATGTGTTACACTTATAATCATGTTCCCCCTTTTAAATTCATTTTCAAGTCCAATCTCTAAAACTTTTGCTTCTATTTGATCACCGATACTATATGTTTCCTCGAGACTTTTTGAATTTGTGGAAGCCTTGCTTGCGGGTAGATAAGCCTCTACTTCGTAACCATCAATGAGGACTATTGCTCCTTTATCTAAAAAACGAATTATTTTTCCTTTAACAGTATCACCTGGTTTTATCTCTTTTGAAGCCTTTTTCCAAGGATTTTCTTTTGTTTCTCTAACTGATAGTCTCATCCTTTTGTTATCCTTGTCTATTTTTATTATTTTTACTTTAATCTTTTGTTTTTCATTAAGCACTGTTGAAATATCGTCGACAAAATCCCATGAAAGTTCTGAAACATGTAAAAATCCAGTGATTCCTTCATCTATTTTTATAATCGCCCCATTATCGAGAACCTTTTCGACGGTTCCTGTAACAATGTTTCCTTCATAGTATTTTTCTTCTATGTTTTCCCATGGATCTCCTGAAACTTGTTTGTAGCTTAGATTAATCTTTTTATTCTCTTTGTCTATATTCAATATTTTGACTTGAACATCGTCCCCAACATTTACTAAGTCACTTATCCTACCTTTCCTGCCCCAGAATATTTCTGTTTCATGGACCAAACCTTCTAAACCTTCGTCTATCTTGACAGTAAAACCAAAAGGTAATATCTTAGTTACAGTACCTTGAACAATACTTCCTATAGGATATTTTTCATCCACTGTTTTCCAGGGATTTTCTTTCAAGCGTTTAAGAGATAGTGAAATTCTTTTTTTCTCTCTGTCCAATTTTATTATCAGCGCTTTAACTTTTTGACCCACCTTTAGATAATCTTTTATAGAGATCTTTTCGTCCCAGCTAACCTCACTTGCTGGTATGAGACCATTCAAATGATCATTCAATCTTACAAAGGCACCAAAGTTTTTTATATCCTCTACCACACCGTCAATTACCATTCCTTCCTCGTATTCATTGAAAGTTTGACTAATTTTTTCTTCTGCGTAATCTTTTATCGATACGACTATGTTTTTTCCATTTTTAGAAATCACTTTAGCCATTTTTTCTCCTTGAGGTAAATCATCTTTAGGGCTTAATAAAGATAACGAACCAGGAAGAAAAGCACCGATAAGTCCTTCAATCAATACGCTGTAGCCTTTCTTGAGCCTGTTTTTAAAAATAATAGGATAATTTTCTCCTTCGTTTATTTTATTCATAGTTTCATTCCAAACGGCCCTTTTTTCGGAGGCAAAGTTTAAACCTTCTGCATCATTTGTTTTTGTTATTTCTACTAGTATCTTTTGATCTACTTGATATTCTTGGAGAGGTTTTATGAGTTCTACTTGACTTACAAACACATCTCCTGTGGCACCTTCTAAAGCAACCCATATACCATCGCTATTTATTTCAAATACCTTTCCTTCTATTATTTTTCCTTTTTTTACCTCGTTTATCTCTTGTTCGTTCAAAAGTTTTTCAAATGTTTTTTCCTCCATCATGAAAAATCCTCCTTCTCTTGGCTTAGATACTCCAACACTTTATTTAATTCTGATGTTGGTGTGGATGAACCAGTAACTATTCCTATTTTGTCTTGTGGAGAGATAGTTATTTCTTTAAGTTCTTCACCAGATTCAATATGGTATGTCCTTTTACAATATTTTTTTGAAATACGGTATAGTTTTTGAGTATTTGAACTGTTTTTTCCGCCTAGAACTAGCATCAATGTGCTTTTTTGAGAAAGTTCTAGTGTCTCTTTTTCCCTTAGGATAGTTTCAGAACATATAGTATCTCTTATCAACACCTCCGTAAAAGAATTAATAGTTAAAATACTGGTTATAAAATTTTTGTACTCTTCTTCGCCCATGGTTGTTTGAGATACTATCAATACTTTTTTTTGAGGTATTGTCACTGGAGAAAGTGTTATTAGCAATTTACTCTCATCTACATTCCCTTTTAGCCCAAGTATCTCAGGATGGTCAGGTTTTCCATACACGACTACAAAAAATCCTTCTTTTTGCTTGTTACCTACGTATTTTACTAAATTTGTAACTATTGGGCAAGTCATGTCTATAACTTTAGAGAATCGTTCTTCTAAAAGATCTTTCTCAGCCTTTGAAATACCATGGGCTCTGATGATTACCGTTTCGTTTATGGAATCCTCGGGTATCTCATCCAATCCTTTTATAGTTATTGCACCTGATTTGTTTAACTCTTCTATTACCTTTTTATTGTGTACTAACTCACCATAAATATAAATCTTATTTTTGTTAACTAAGGAATTTTTAACTTCATTGTACGCTTTTTGAACGCCTGAGCAAAAACCAGTTCTTTTTGCTACATTAATTTCCATAAATACCTCTCTCTTCGATAATTTTTAATATTTTTTGAAGGACTTCTTCTATGGACAGATTAGTAGTATCTATAATTATTGCATCTTGAGCTGGTTTTAATGGAGCTATAGAACGATTTGAATCGTTGTAATCCCTATTTTTTATTTCTTCCAATATTTCAGTAAAAGAAATATTGGGTTTTTTCCCCTTTTCTTCACTCCATCTTCTTTTAGCTCTTTCTTCTATAGAGGCGGTTAGATATATTTTAATATCACTATCGGGCAGAACTACGGTTCCTATATCTCTTCCATCAACCACTATACTGTCTTTTTCGGCAATCTTTTTAATTATCTCATTAACTTTTTCTCTAATAATATTATTACGAGAGTATAGAGAAGCTAAATCACCGATTTTTGAGTCTTTAATGGAGATAGTAACATCTTTTTCGTCTAAAAAATAACGGTTGTTTTTTATTTTAATGTTAAGTTTTTCTAAAATATTTTCTATATTTTTTGAATCTTGTGGGTCCACTTTTTGTTCGTTTAGGTAATAACCAATGATTCTGTACAAAGCCCCACTATTTAGATAATTTATTTTTAGTATTTCTGCTAGTTTTTGTGCAATTGTAGATTTGCCTGATCCTGCCGGCCCATCTATTGCAATCTTTATTTTTTTAGCTTTTTGAGTCATTTTTCATCTCACTCTCGTTTGATTTTTTCAAAGCGAGATGTAATTCTTCCAATTGTTTCTCACTAACTTCTGATGGAGCATTGGTCATAGGATCTGTTCCAGAAGCTGTTTTTGGGAATGCAATGACCTCTTTTATTGAATCTTCTCCTACCAGTATGCTTACCAATCTATCCATTCCGATTGCTATGCCTCCGTGAGGTGGAGCACCATATTTGAAAGCCTCTAATAAGAATCCAAATTTCTCTTGTGCCTCTTCTTTGCTCAAACCTAAAATATCGAATACCTTTTGTTGTATATCTTGTTTGTGTATCCTTATGCTGCCGCTTGCAATCTCATAACCGTTTATTACAAGATCGTAAGATTGAGATTTGATTTTTAAAGGGTCTCTATTATCATATTTAGCTAAATCATCTAAGTTGGGCATAGTAAAGGGGTGATGTTCGGCTACTATTCTCTGTTCTTCTTCATTCCAAGAAAACATTGGAAAATCAGTGACCCAAATTATGCTGAACCCGGATTCTTTTTCAAACTCTTCTTTGATCATTTTTATTCTCAATTGTCCTAAAATCTTATCTATTTTGTCTGCTTCTTCCAAAATAGCTAATAAAACGTCATCTTCTTTCATTATACCACGTTCTACTAAGATATTAATCTCTTTGGCTGCGGCTTTTTTTATATTTGATCTTATTTCTTTGTCATTAGCTATCCAAATTAAACCGGTACTGCCTTGTTCTTTAGCAAACTCTGTAAGATCATCGAATTTTTTTCTTGAAAAATTGTTAGACCTTTCAGGGACAATAAATCCTTTTAATATTAGGCCTTTATCTATCCCGTTTTTTATGAAGTTAGCCTCTGTATTTTGAAAATATGATGTTAGGTCTATAAATTCCATACCATACCGTAAATCAGGTTTGTCTGAACCGTATTTTTTTATTACTTCATCATAGGTATATTTTTGAAATGGGATCTCTAATCCATTGTAATTTAGAGACTTTTCGAATATTTCTTTGATTAATTTTTCTGTTAATGCAAATATATCTTCTTTTTCAACAAAGGACTGTTCTATGTCAATTTGTGTGAATTCGGGTTGCCTATCAGCCCTAAAATCCTCATCTCTGAAACAACGAGCTATTTGAAAATATTTATCAAAACCTGATACCATCAGCAGCTGTTTGAAAAGTTGAGGAGATTGAGGTAAGGCGTAAAAATTGCCAGGTTTTAATCTCGAAGGAACCAGAAAATCGCGTGCCCCTTCTGGTGTTGATTTTGTTAAGTAAGGGGTCTCAATTTCCAGGAAGCCTTCAGCGCTTAGGGTATCTCTAGTGATTTTCATAACCTTGTGTCTCAGGATTAGATTCCGTTGCATCCGTTCTTTTCTGAGGTCTAAGTATCTGTATTTTAACCTCAAATTTTCAGAAATATCCTCTTCTATGTTTACGTATATTGGTGGTGTGTCAGATTCAGAAAGAATTTCTAAATTTGTTGCAAGTACTTCAACGCTCCCGGTTAACATATTTGGATTTTTATCTTTTTCAGGACGTACTCTAACTTTTCCTTGGATAGAAACAACGTATTCATTTTTTAATTTCAAGGCTTTTTGATAAAGCGTATTGTTATCGCTTGAATCAAAAACCGCTTGAGTTTTACCGTATCTATCTCTTATCAAAACAAAGATAATTCCTCCTAAATCACGAATCCTATCTATCCAGCCATTTAAAATAACGATCTTATCTATATCGTTTTCGTTTAATTCTCCACAAGTGTGAGTTCTTTTTTGAAACAAAAATAACACCTCCAATGTTTTTTCATCTTATTTTACCATAAAAATTTTAAAAAGACTCGTGTTTTCAAACACGAGATTAATAAAGATATGATATCATTTGTTTGCAGTATTGTGCAAGCGAAGATCTTTTATAAGAAGAGATTTTTGTTTTCAGGGAGTTTGAGGGGGGTTACCCCCAATCACAGAATTGTGTGATTCAGAATTTTAAGATTTAGAGAAGTTTCTTGTTTGTTGGGGAGTTTGAGGGGGGTTACCCCCAATCACAGAATTGTGTGATTCAGAATTTTAAGATTTAGAGAAGTTTCTTGTTTGTTGGGGAGTTTGAGGGGGGTCACCCCCTCAAAGATTCGAATTATGATCTAACCAATCTTTTTCAAGGACATCTAATATAATCAAATGAGGAAATTAGATTAATTCGTTGTGTATGGTATAATTATATCATACACATTATACCCACTTCAGAAGTAGATAAAAGCGATGATTAATGAAAGGGGACACCCCGAAACGGGTTCAAGGAAAACAAGGCAAGAAGAAAAAGAAATAAAATATTAGATAATTATCCAAAATGCTCTTTGAAAATCGAGATAATTCTTAAAAAAATTGAAAAGTAATTATAATCGAGGCATTTTTTGGGAAAAATAGAGATGAAAGAAGTACAGTTAATGAATAACCGTTCATTTGGGAAGTATTGAAAAAGATTTAAACCTTCTTAAAGAAACAAGCTAAGAAGTTAAATCCACTAAGATCCAAATACTTAACAACCTTTTCCATAAGGACGAAAGAATAATTCTTGTTATTGACAGAAGCAGGTGAAACCATCGGTGTTTCGCAACGGTCGTTGAATTAGGAAGCTCTCCTCATTAGAGTTGAGTAGTTCACCATCTTTTGTGGTAAAATAAAATCGATATCAGCAAAAATACTTAAAATTCTTGTTTTCCACTTTAAAAATAAGTTTTTGATTTTACAAGGTTTACTTGGACACGGCTATCCTTCATCATAGATAGCTGCCGGAAGGACAAAGGCACTGTTGTAAAATAGAGCGATGTTTTTGTATTAACTGAAATTACCAAAATCAATTCTATGATGTAAATTAGATTGTATTAGAAATCAAGAAACAAAGGAGATGATAGAACATGAAAATGTTTACCATTGATAAAAATGGAAACTTAATTCTATATAAAGAACAACTTTACAAAGATTCCAATTTAGAAAAAGATTTAGAAGTTTTGCTTGAAAATAGTCCTGAATACTTTTTTGAAGAAAGCAATGTTCTTATAATTGGTCGTCAGGTTATTACCAATTTAAATAGTATTATAGATTTGTTAGGTATTGATAAAAATGGGAATACCGTGGTGATTGAGTTAAAAAGGGACAAAACACCGCGGGAGACAATTGCTCAGCTATTAGAATACGCTTCCTTTATTGAGAACTTAGATTATTCACAGTTAAATGAAATTTATCGAGACTATTCTGGTGAAGAAATTAGTTTAGAAGATTATCACCGAGCGTATTTCCAAAACGAAACAGATGAAAAAGTTTCATTTAATAAATCAACAAAATTAGTAATAGTTGCTCAGGAAATTTCAAAAGAAATTCGGCAAACCGCCTTATTTTTAAGAAAAAAAGGTATTGATATTTATTGTATGGAGTTTAAGTATTTCGAGACCGAGTTTGGAGAAAGGATAATCTCAAGCGATATTGTTGTTGGTCAAGAAGAATTTATACGTCAAAAAATTTATTCCTCCTCACTTCCAAAGGTTAATAAGCAAAAATTCTTAAATTTATTGGATAATAACGGAACGGAAGTCTTTCAGAAGATATTTGAATTCGCAGAACAAAAAGGCTTAATGATCAGATGGGGGTCCAAGGGTTTTTCTTTAAATGTTGAATTGACGAGTGGTTCTGTTGGTCTATTTTACGGGTTCCCCCCCAGTTCTGCATTCAATCAGAGTATTTATACGGTATTTGGAGATATTACAAAAAAGGTTAACCATCCGGAAAATATTATTACATCTTACAAAAAAAGTCTTGAAAACCTCGGTTACTTTCAAGATGCAAAATCAAATCTAAAATGGGTGATCGATAAGGCCTATTCAGTAGACGAAGTCAATCAGTTTCTTGACATTATAGAGCAGGTAATTTCAGAGATAAAGAAAGAAGGTTTGAAATAAAAGGGTACTGATCAAATAACATAATATATACTTTTATACTTTGCCCCGCAATAGGTATATGCCCCATGGACATTTTCTTTGATAAGATCGTATATGGTGAAAAAGTTATACGCATTCGGACTTTGGCGAATAAAAGATCTTTACTTCAAAAAATAGGTAAAAACTGTAACAAGGGTTACTCTTGAGGTAAATGTATAATATTTAAGGTATTAAAAGTTAGTTACAATGCGTGTTTTAAAGTTTCTAAAAGGACTAAATACACATTATATCAGGAGAATTAAAATGCTAATAACATACAGGTTTAGGTTGTACCCAACTAACGAACAAATACATAAACTTAACGAACACTTTGGACATGCTAGGTTTGTATACAACCTTTTCTTAGAATTTGCTAACAATGCATATAAGAATACTAAAACGTTAACTAATTACTATATGTGGTGTAAAGTATTAGCAACTCTTAAAAAAACCGAGAAATATCAATGGCTAAACGATGCCAATTCTCAATCTTTACAACAGTCCATAAAAGATTTAGAGACTGGGTATAAACGTTTCTTCAAGAAACAAGCTAAGCACCCTAAATTTAAAAAGAAATCAAGTAGGCAATCGTTTAGAGTTCCTCAACATATACAACTATATGAAAATGAGGGTAATGATAAATACGGTATTCTTTTCGTACCAAAGTTTAAAGAAGGTATTAAAGTAAGAGTCCATAGAAAAATAGATCCAAATGCAAAGATAAAAAATTGTACTTTCATTAAAACTTCAACAGGTAAGTACTTTGTGTCTATAACCTTTGAAGTCGAAGGTTCTTACCCAGAAAGAGATATAGATTACGAAAACTCAATCGGTATGGATATGGGATTGAAAGATTTTGTTGTATTATCCGATGGAACGAAGTATCCAGCTCTTAAAGTTTTGTCTAAGTACGAAAGGAGACTAAAACATGCATATAAAATTTTTTCAAGCAAAGAACAAGGCTCACAGAATTGGGACAAAGCAAAATTAGAAGTTGCTAGAATACATGAGAAAATAAAAAATACACGAGAGGATTTTCTGCATAAACTAACAAAAGAAATCAGTGAGAACCAAGCTGATCTCTTTGTTGTAGAAACTCTCAATATAAGAGGCATGTTAAAGAATTACCACTTAGCTAAAAGTATCTCAGATTCAGGATGGTATCAATTCAAAACGTTCCTAAAATACAAAGCAGAGAGATTAGGTAAAAAGGTAATCGAAATAGGAATGTTTGAACCTTCGTCTAAGACTTGTAGTGTATGTGGGTATAAGAATGAAGGTTTAAAACTTTCTGATAGAGAATGGGTATGTCCTGAATGTGGAACTAAACATGATAGAGATATAAATGCTGCTGTTAACATTAGGCAGTTTGGGTTAAAACAGGCATTCGTTATATAGCCCTACGGCAGATAAGGAAACAGCTAGTCGCTGTATAAACTGACTCTACCCCAGGAACTGGGGGATGTTAAGCCTTTGGAGACTGTGTAAGTCGAGCACCCTTAGATTCATTCTAGGATGTTTCGCAACGGTCGATGAATTAGGAAGCTCTCCTCAAGAGGTAGAAGCCTTTCTCCTCGTTAGAGTTGAGTAGTTCACCACTTTTTGTGATAAAATAAAATCGATAGCAGTAAAAAAACTTAAAATACTAAAATTCAGGAGGTGTGTGTAGTGAAAAAGGCAGGTATTTTGTTTTTATTTTTGTTTTTGGCTTTAGGAGTATTTTCACAGTCTTTTAAGGATGTTCCCATCAATCATTGGGCATATGATGCAGTTGAAAGGCTTTCTGGTATTGGCATTATTGAAGGATACCCCGATGGTACTTTTAAAGGATTAGAAAACATGAACAGGTATCAACTGACTGTTGCTTTGTCCAGAACGATTGATTACGTAGAACAAAGTATGATTGAGCCTTTAGCCCAAAATTTGGCGAATTTGGAAAGGACTGTAAGTAGTTTATCTGTTCCGCAAGGAGTTTCTTCAGCGGAATTACAGCAACTTCAAACAAAATTAAACTCTCTTACAAGTGATCTTTCTACTCTTCAGGGTTCCGTTTCGAGGTTGGATAGTTCTGTCAAGGAACTTCAGAATTCTTATGAGTTGCTTGGTTATGCCACCACGAAGATAGACGAATTAGAGAGAAAGGTCAACGCCATATCAGTGCCCGCGGTAAGCGAAACTGACATCAGAAACTTAAATACCAGAGTTACCAATCTGGAAAACACCGTTGGAAGTCTGAATAGTAATTATCAGAATCTTTCTCAAACAGTATCTAATTCCAATCAAGAAATACAGTCGTTAAAAAATTCAGTAGCTAGTATTCAAAACTCTTTTTCTAGTGTAAACCAAGATTTGGACAGATTGAATGCTTTAACGGCTAACTTGAATTCGAAGATAGATTCTAAAGTTGATAAAACTGAGTTTACTTCGTTAAAAAACACTACTGACGAATTAAGTGTTCAATTAAGTAATAATACCCAATCTGTTTCTGAATTGTCCCAAAACTTACAAGCCGTTCAAAGTAGTGTTGATCAGCTCTCTCAAGAGGTCACTGATGTAAAACAAATAGCTGAAGGTGCCGGTGGAGGAGTAAACTTCTTAGATATCATTATCTCAGTGGTAATTTCTGCAGGTTTATCCTTTGCTATAATGAACTTGCTATAAAAAAATATCGCTGGTTTTTTCGACCAGCGATATTTTTATTTAATGTTCCTTTTTAAGACTATAATTTCTAATTTATCAGAAGCATCTTCGGCCCTGTCTGCTATATCTCCTATCTGTAGAAAAAGATCTTTCAACTGCAATTTTTCCGATAATTCAAGGCTATCTATTTCAAACAATCTTCGTATTAAATCCTTCTCTAAGATATCTTCTTCATGTTCCTGTAATTCAACTTTTTGAATATACTCACTACTTTTTTCTATATTTTCGAATACGTTTTCTATAGACTTTTTCAAGGATTTATAAGTTTTCTTTACCAATCGACTTTGTTCTAAAAAATCTGGTTTAAAATTCTCGGGTATTTTTGGTTTTTGAAAAATTAAGATTTCTGAAACCGTTTGTGTTTTATTCATAACCTTATCAACCGCTTCTATTAATTCTAAAAGTTCTCCTCTAAAATTTGGCAAAAAAGCTCCTTGATACATTTCGCTTTCCGTTTTTCTTCTTAAAGAATCAGCTTCGCTTTCTATATTAGATATTTGTTTTGATAAATCAACAGATTTTTCCATATCGTTTGTTACATACAATTCTACTAATTCTGTGAGTAAGTTTACCCCTTCTTCTACTTTTTCTAAATGTTTAGAAAAAAGTTTTATTACTTTCTCTTCCTTTTTTCCAAAAAAAAGCTTCATTATGTACCCCCTCACATACCTTTAGAATTAATAAAACTGTTTTTTGTGTTCTTTTGCTATACAGCCCATCCTAGAGTTTACGCATTTATTTCCTCTTTTAATACTCTTGCACATCTTGGACAAACGCCCGGAAAGTCAGGGTCATTGTCCGTATTAGGATCTACTTTCCAACATCTTTCGCATTTTTCCCCTTCTGCTTTGGTAACTTTAATTGTTGCGTATCGACCTTCAAATCCTTCATCTACATTACCAAATTCAAATTGAGATACTATAAATAGATCAGCAATCCAGTTGTTATCGTATTGAGATAGAATTTGCTTTAATGTATCATCTTTTAGGTTGAGGATAATTTTAGCATCCAGAGAGTTTCCTAAAAATTTTTCTTTTCTTTTCTCTTCAAGGGCTTTTAAAACATCCTCTCTCAAAGCAAAAATTTTATTCCACTTTTCTTCTAATTCTTCGCTAAGGTAATTCTCTTTATATTCAGGCCATAGTTCAGCGAATATGGTTTCATATTTGTTTGAGTAATTGAGATGCTCGTAAACTTCTTCCGCAGTAAAAGGCAATATGGGTGAAATCATCTTATTTAAAGCTATAGCGGTTTCATATAAAACTGTTTGAGCGGATCTCCTGAGTTTAGATTTTTTTCCTTCTACGTATATTCTATCTTTTATTATATCCAAGTAAGTAGAACTCATATCTATTGTACAAAAATTGTTTATAAGATAGTGTACTTTGTAAAATTCGTAGTTGTCATAAGCTTTGGTGACATTTTTTATCAAATTATGTAACTTCATCAATGCCCATTGGTCTATTTCTAACATTTCTTCATAAGCCACAGAATCTTCATCAGGGTCAAAATCATTTATATTGCCCAGCAAAAATCTTATAGTATTTCTAAGTTTGCGGTAGGTTTCAACCTGTTGTTCCAAAATATTGTAAGATATTTTAATATCCATTCTGTAATCTGCTGATGCAACCCATAACCTTAATATGTCTGCTCCATATTTGTTGATAATGTCTTTTGGGTTGACTACATTTCCCAAGGATTTAGACATCTTCTTTCCTTCTTCGTCTTTTATAAAACCATGAGTCAAAACGGATTCATAAGGGGCAATTCCGTGTTTTGCAACAGATAAGAATATAGAACTTTGGAACCACCCTCGATGTTGATCGCTTCCTTCAAGATATAAATCTACAGGGAATTTTTTTAATTCTTCACGTGAATTTGCAACTGCTTCGAAAGATGATCCAGAATCGATCCAAACGTCTAAAATATCTTCTTCCTTTTTGAACTCTGAACCACCACATTTAGGGCACCTGTAATCATTTGGTAGAAGTTCTTTCGCTTCTTTTTCAAACCACGCATTACTCCCTTCTTTTTCTATAATTTCTATAACGTGGTCTATAATTTTGGTGTCCAAAATTGTTTCGCCACAATTATCACATTTAATAGCTGGTATTGGGATTCCCCAGGCACGCTGTCTTGAAATTACCCAGTCAGGTCTCTCTCTCACCATAGAGGATATTCTATTTTCTCCCCACTTGGGTATCCAATTTACTTTTTTTATTTCTTCCAACACCTTTTCACGGTAGTTGTTTTTTTCAAGATCTATAAACCATTGAGGAGTGGCTCTAAAGATAACAGGATTTTTACAACGCCAACAATGTGGATAGGAATGAGTTATCTTTCCTGATTGAACGAGAAAACCGTTTTCTTTTAGATCTTTGATAATTTCTTTGTTCGCTTCCCAAATTTTCATCTCTTTATACTTTCCAGCTTCGTCGGTGAAATATCCTTTACTATCTACAGGAGATATTACCTGAAGGTTGTACTTTGTACCTGTTATATAATCTTCCATACCGTGTCCTGGAGCAGTGTGAACACATCCGGTACCTTCTTCCAAAGTTACATAATCTGCAAGTACTAAAAGGCTTTCTCTGTCAACAAAAGGATGTCTAGCTTTTTTCCCTTCTAATGTAGATCCTTTAAAGGTATCGATTATTTTGTAATTATCTATTCCTGATTCTTTCATAGTTTTATCAACTAATTCCTTAGCCATTATCCAATATTCGTTTCCAACTTGAACTTTTGCGTAATCAAAATTAGGGTGAACAGCAATAGCTACGTTCGCTGGTAAAGTCCACGGTGTTGTCGTCCAAATGATCACGTATGCATTGTTTTCTCCAACTAGAGGGAACTTTACATAAATTGAATCTGATGTATGATCATGGTATTCAACTTCAGCTTCTGCTAAAGCTGTTTGACATTCTGTACACCAATATATAGGTTTTGTTCCTCGATAAATATTGCCAGCTTCAACTATAGAACGAAGAATTTCTAGAACTTTGGCTTCATATTCGGGATTCAAAGTTAAATATGGTTTATCCCAAAAACCTATTACCCCCAACCTTTTAAAGCTTTCTCGTTGAATGTCTACGTATTTCATAGCGTAATCTTCACAAAGTTTTCTTATTTCTAACTTACTCAAGGTGTGTGCCTTTTCTCCAAGCTTGGTAGTAACATTATGTTCAATTGGAAGACCGTGCGTATCCCAGCCAGGGACATAAGGAGCATCAAAACCTCTCAATGTTTTGTATTTTAAAACTATGTCTTTTAAAACCTTATTAAGGGCAGTCCCCATATGAATGTCTCCATTCGCATACGGTGGACCATCATGTAAAACAAACTTTTTTTCCCCGATTCTTTTGTTTCTGAGATAGTAAGAAATATTTAAATCATCCCATTTTTGAAGAATTTGAGGCTCCTTTTCTTTTAGATTTGCCTTCATCTTGAATGATGTCTTTGGAAGATTGATTGTGTCTTTGTAATCCAAAACCCGCACCTCCGATAAAATATTATTGAATTTTTAAAAGAGTTTCGATTGTATCTTTTATTTCTGTTAAATCCATTGATTTTACAACATAAGCATCTGCAGCCCAGGATGCCATCTCGCTTTTATAATGTGAGTAGGCTGTGAGAAATATTATTTTTTTGTTTGGATACCTTTTTCTGATTTCACTTGCGAGTTCTAAGCCATTTACATCAGGCATTTCGATATCAGTGCATATGATATCTATATCTTGATCATTTTCTAAGGTTTCCAGTGCATCTTTTGCATTACTTGCTGTAGTAACCTCGTAACCAGCTTCTTCCAGTTCTTCTTTTATTAAAGTTCTTATGTTCTCTTCATCATCTACTATTAGTACTTTCGACAACTTAACCCCTCCTAAAAAGTATTATTTCTCACCTGTTGGAATTTCAAATCTGAAAGAGGTTCCATTATTGTCAGATTTTACCAAATAAATTTTACCTTTGTGTTCTTCTTCTATTATTTTTTTACAAATAGCTAAACCCAATCCTGTCCCATTGCTTTTTGTAGTAAGAAAAGGTGTGAATAATTTTTCTTTAATTTCCTGGGGAATAGAGGGTCCATCGTTGGTTATTTCAAAAAAAACTTTATTTTCATCGGTAAATCCAACTTTTATTTCAATTTTCCCATTGTTGTATACATTTTCTAAGGCGTTTTTTATTAAATTCATCAATACCTGTTTTATTTTATCTTTGTCTGCTTTTATTACGATCTCTTCTTTTAACCAATCAGTATTCACCATAACGTGTTTTTGTTGTATAAAATCTTCGTACATCAATATTATTCCACGTATGATTTCTATCAAATCGACTTCTTCAATCTGGTTAATTTTACCTCCTCTAGAATATTCTAAGATCTCATTTACTATATGTTCGAGCCTTGAAAGTTCTTCTTTAATAATTTGGGTATATTTTTGAATATCATCCATTTCGTTCATTTTAGCTATCCTGTTTAAAAAGCCACCGATAATAGTAATAGGATTTCTCACTTCATGAGCTATTCTAGCAGTCATTTCTCCCATGGCAGCAAGTCTTTCTCGCTTTTCCATTTCTTTTTGAAGGTTGTACAGCTCGGTTACATCATCAAAAACAATTATAACGCCTTCTATCACTCCTAATTCTTCGTTTCTCAAAGGAGATAGCTGAATATCAAAAATTTTCTTGGTATCGGAAAGTTTTACTTCATAATTCTTTAATTTGATATTATTTCTGGTTTCATAAATGTCTTTAATT
Organism: Petrotoga sp. HWHPT.55.6.3; assembly: GCF_002895495.1. Classification (NCBI taxonomy): domain Bacteria; kingdom Thermotogati; phylum Thermotogota; class Thermotogae; order Petrotogales; family Petrotogaceae; genus Petrotoga; species Petrotoga sp. HWHPT.55.6.3. Next base: position 55,988 of record NZ_AZRJ01000004.1, read on the forward strand.
TTTTCGATTATTTCTTCCCCGATTAGTTCTGTTATATCTTGGATAGCAGTTCCTATCATGGTCTCTCTTGGTCTGGAGAAAAAATTTTCTGCCATTCTGTTCCATTCGTTTATTTTTCCATTTCTATCAACCACAACTACGGCAACAGCCAGGTTTTGTAATATATTATCTTTGAATCTTCTGTAGTAATCCATCAAATCTTTTTGTTCTTCTAATCTTAATGTTTTTTCCTTTAATTCTTGATAATTTTCTATCATTTCCAAAGCTAATCCCATATTATCTTTAAATAATTTTACAATTTCAGTTTCAATGTTGGTGATGGGTTTTTTGTTTATTTTGTTATCAACTATTACTACTCCTTTAGTTTCTGTCATTCCAGTAACTGGGAAAATAAGAAACTCATTAATTTTAACTATATCGTATATATCCTCTAAATCTTCCCATTTAATTTCCAACATTTGAGGAACGATATGTAAAACCTGTTTTTTTTCAACGACTCGTTCTAAAATAGGATGCCCTTTATATGCTAAAACTTTATTTTGTAAACTGAGGATTAGTTTATTATTGGTGGGTATTTTTATGGCCTCCTCTTTTAGGTACTGAACGACGTTTCCGTATTTTAAAGCCCTAATGTTTGCGTCTTTCCAGATTTCGGTAGCGTCTTCTTCTGTATCAGGACCAACCCATATTTTTGGAACAAGGAATCCCCGAACCTTGTCCTTTTCTAAATAAAGAGCTCTGTTGAACTTGAGACCTCTCCCAGAAGTTAAGCCTAAAAGCATTATTTTTATTGCCAAATTTTTATCGTAAACAGATCTCACAGCTTGGGATATCTTATCCAATGCATTTAGCATATCTAAGTGTTCTTTTTGTTTTTCAATAAGCTGTTCATAATTCATTTTCAATTCAGTCAATTTACTGACTTCATTTTGAAGTTTGTTGTATAAATTTATTCTATGAATAGAAAAAGCTAATCTTTTGGCGGTGTCCGAAAAAACGTGGAAATCTGCATCATCAAAATTTTTGTAAGTTCTAAATGAGTATTCTGCTTCTCTGTTATAAACACTTAAAACGCCATAAACTTCATCATTTTGTTCTATAACAGAATAAATAGAAGATTTGAGATCTATATTAAAAGGAATAAAATAATTTTGAAAGTTTTCTCGTCCCACTAGCATATAACTCGATCTTTCTTTTATTGCTTTACCTTCGAGGGTATTTTCTATAGGGATAGTTCTAGTTATGATTGTGCTTTCATCTATTCCTAAAAAGTATTTGATTTCGAGAGTATCACCTTGAAGTTTCCAGAATGCTATGCTTTCTGCATGTAGAGAATCTTTTAGGAGTTTTAATACATTATTGACTATTATATCTTTTTCGGTAATTTCTTCTATAATGTCGGTGAGCTTTTCCATTAAAATTACCTTGTCTTGCAAATCCCTAATTCTCAATTTTTCTATAATCAAATTAATCAATACGGAATAATAAAAAAAATGTTGGTCGAAAGTATTTTTATCAATTTGATTGTCAAATAATCCGACGGCGCCAATTAAGCCTTCTTCGGAAAATATCGGATACAAAAATAACTCTCTTATATCGTTTGCAGTAGAACTTACTTGTGAAATATCATCTTTTAGATTCACAGGTACGATCTCATTTGAAAAAATTTTGTTTTTTAGATCTTCGTCTCCGCGTAGGTATATTTTAATATTTTCAAACTTATCTATTGTAGAAGCTAAAGCTTTAAAAACCTCTCTGCTTGATTGATAAATAAACATAATGTTGTCTTTCTCCATTGATTCTTTCAATTGGGAAGATACTTCTTTAAAAGTTGATTTTAATACATTTTGAGGTTTATCATTGTATATAATATTTAAAATTTTGCTTACCATATGCTCCACACTCCGATATTTTGTCTTTTTCATTCTAATTATAACACTAAATTGCTTAAAAATGGGATAAAAAATACTGTAAATTCACCAATTGAATGAAATTTTCTAATGACAAGTTGGATATATTGGGCGGTTTTATAAAAGAAAATGAATTAAAACAGAAATTTAAAAATTTTTCTTGACATTTTACATTGAAAAGGATATAATGAAAATAGAATTAGCAAATAAAAGTAACGAGTGATAAAATACTTTATTACGTAGAAAAAAACTCCCTGAAAGGGATCTATGGATGGAGGTGACTTAATGAGATTCAATCCGAATGATTTTACTGAAAAATCTTTAAAAGCATTTCAAGAAGCTCAAAATGTTCTAGGTTATTCAGGAGGTAATATTCTCAAACCTGAGCATTTGTTGTTAGCAATTTTAAATGTTGAAGATGAAAATGTGGGGAAAATTTTTCAAGGTACCAATACTAATTCTATAAAAAGCAAACTTGAAGAAGCTTTATCCGAAGAAATGGGAGTTTATTACTCAATGTCCTATGGTAGTGCACAAGGTATTTACCTATCAACTAGTTTAGCAAATGCTTTACAAATAGCTAAATCAGAATCCGACAGGATGGGTTTTAAAAAAATTCCTTTACTAGCCTTATTGTTAGGGATTTTAAAGGAAGGTACATCTTACGCTTCCAAACTTCTGTCTGCTTATACTACGGAAGCTTTAATTAGAGAACGGCTACAAGAGATGTTAGAAAACGGAGACGAAGAAATAGAATCAGGTATGGGAGATCCTTTGAAAAAATTTACTGTTGATTTAACCAAAGAGGCAAAGAAAGGAAAGCTTACGCCTGTGATAGGAAGAGAAAAAGAAATAAATAGAATGATTGAAATATTATCAAGAAAGTCTAAAAATAATCCAGTATTAGTTGGCGACGCTGGAGTTGGGAAAACAGCCGTAGTAGAAGGTTTAGCGCAGTTGATAGTAGATGAAAATCCTCCTTCTTATTTGAAAAATAAGAAAATTTTACAATTAGACATGGCCGCCTTGTTGGCAGGTTCTAAATTTAGAGGTGAATTTGAAGAAAGGCTTAAATCAGTTATCGATACTGTAAAAGAAAAGAGCGACGAAATTATTCTTTTTATCGATGAACTTCACAATATAATAGGGGCTGGAGTGGCTGAAGGAAATGCAATGGATGCCGCAAATATTTTGAAGCCAGCTTTAGCTAGAGGTGAAATAAAGGTTATTGGAGCAACAACCTATGAAGAATATAAAAAATACATTGAAAAGGACAAAGCATTAGCGAGAAGGTTTCAACCGGTGTATGTACAAGAGCCTACCCCTGAGCAGGCTATTGAAATACTTAAGGGTATAAAAGAAACTTACGAAAAACATCATAAGGTCGAAATATTGAATGAAGCTTTAATCGCAGCAGTTAATCTTTCTCATAGATATATTAACGACAGATTCTTACCCGATAAAGCCATAGATTTGATAGATGAAGCTTGTGCCAGAGTGAAGTTGAGAAACTCAGCCAAACCAGAGAAAATTAGAGAATTGGAAAAGAAATTGTCAAAATTAGAAGAAGAGATTAATAAACTAACTTTAGAGGAAAAATATGAAGAAGCCTCCAAAAAAAAGGCAGAGTATTTTGACCTTCAAAAGGAATTAGAACAAGCACAAAAAGCTGCTAAACGAGTACAAAGCGAAATAAGCAATGTAGTAGATGAAGACATAATAGCCTCTTTGGTACAAGAATGGACTGGAATCCCTGTTACACGAATGGTTGAAGATGAAAAGAAAAAACTTGCCAACCTTGAAAACGAAATACACAAAAGACTCGTTGACCAAGATGAAGCGGTTAACACTGTTGCAGATCATATTAAAAAGGCCAGAGCGGGATTGAAAGATCCTAAGAAACCAGTTGGTTCATTCTTGTTCCTTGGTCCAACTGGAGTAGGAAAGACTGAACTAGCAAAAACATTAGCCGAGATATTATTTGGTACTGAAGACGCACTCGTGAGAATAGATATGAGTGAATACATGGAAAAATTCAACGTTTCTAGGTTAGTAGGTGCAGCACCAGGTTACGTAGGTTTCGAACAAGGTGGACAACTAACAGAAATGATCAGAAGGCGACCCTATTCCGTTGTATTATTCGATGAAGTTGAAAAAGCTCATCCCGATGTATTCAACATATTGTTACAGATCTTAGACGATGGTAGGTTAACAGATTCTCAAGGTAGGACCGTCAATTTCAGTAATACCATCATAATACTAACTTCCAACTTAGGTTCAGAGTTACTAAATAAAACCAAGAAAAGTGTTGGTTTTGTTGGAGAAACAGAAGAAGAATCTTATGAAAACACAAAAAATGAAATTATGAGCCAAGTAAAATTGGCATTTAGACCTGAGTTTATTAACAGGCTCGACGATATTATAGTTTTCAAACCCTTGGGTATCTCCCAGATAAAGAGAATAGTCGATATAATGATTTCAAGGTTAGAAGAGAGATTGAAGGAGAAACATATTAGTATTCAAATAACAGAAGCAGCGAAGGACGTTATAGCAAAAGAAGGATTTGATCCAGTTTATGGGGCTAGACCGTTGAGAAGAGTCATAGAAAGAAAAATAGAGTCTCCTTTGGCAACTATGATCATTGAAGATACTATAAAAGAAGGAGATACGGTTATAGTTGACTCAAAAGATGGTGAAAATTTAGAAATAAGAAAATCTGGAGGAGAATTATTAAAAAAGCGGGATTAACATCCCGCTTTTTATTCTTCAAGTAATTCAAAGTCTTCTTTAGCTGCACCACAAACTGGGCAAGTCCAATCATCGGGCAAATCTTCAAAAGAGGTTCCTGGTTCTATATCGTTATCAGGATCTCCTGCTTCTGGATCGTAAATATATCCACAAATCATACACCTGTATTTTTTCATTTTTTATCAGCTCCTATTTAGTATTTTCAAAAATCATCCTACAGAAACTTTTTTAGTGTTTTCCCAAAGTCCATGAATATTGCAATGAGAGAGGGCGATCAACGTTCCTGATTTGGTTAACTTAATTTTTGCTTTTACGTGAGGTTCCCCCACCACAGGTCCAAAAATATATCTGCCAACATGTACGGTATTTGGATCATCATCATATTGTATAAAAAGATCTATCCATTCAATATGGTGTTCTACTGTGTTCGGATGTTTAATCTCTTTACCTATCTGTACATCAACTTCAAACTCTTCGTTAGGTTCAACTTTGTCTGGACAATCGATTGTAGGGACATGTTTTTCATTTTTGAAATCATTAATCTTAATTACATCACCTAACACAAAGAATCATCTCCTTTCTTAAAAAATCTAGTTAGAATTCTACAAATTTGCTTCTCGGAGCTCCGCAAACAGGACATTTTTCTGGTGCTTCTCCTTCTACAGTATAACCACAGACATCACATATGAAGATTTTACCAACTTCAACATCTTTACCCTGGTCTGCAACCTTTTTTGCGTTCTTGTACCACTCTGCGTGTATTTTCTCTGCTTCCAAAGCAAAATAGGTGGTTCTTACCGCTTCATTTTCTTCTTGAAAGTTAGCTGCATTGTTGTACACTGGATACATTTCTTCAATTTCAAAGGTTTCTCCATCTATACATTGTTGGAGGTTATCTTGAGTTGATCCAATATAACCCAAGGCTCTGTAATGATTCCTTGCATGAACAAACTCAGCATGTGCAATAGCTTTCCACATTCTTGCAAGGTTTTTTAACCCTTTTTCTTCCGCTTCAGTAGAGAAAATCAAATACTTCATATGTGCCTTGGATTCACCACAAAATGCATCCTCCAAAAACTGTCTTGTCATTTCTCTTTCTACCAAAGTTATCTACCCCCTTATTTAAACTTATTATCGTCTTTCAAAATTCTCAAATGTTTTAAAGGCACATTCTAAAGTAAAGTATAACATGAAAGTTTTAAAAAAAGATTAAAAAAATAACATAATTTTGAAATAAAAGATCAATTCTTATTGGATAAGCTTTCTTTAAGTGAAGAAATAAATCTATCCACCTCTTTTATGTTCTGTAGGATTTCTTTTATATTATTTACAAACGTTTTGACGGAGCTAGATATTTCTTCAGCGGTAGCCGAACCTTCTTCGGATATAGCTAGTAAGTTTTGGGTGTTTTTAGTTAAATCTTCTAGTTTGACCCCTTCACTGCTTAATTCGTTTAATATTTCGTGTATCTCTTTAGAGATATTTTTTATATTAGTAGCAGATTCTTTATTATTTAGAGAGCTAATTCTTAGATTGTTAGCTCCTTCTCTCATTGCCTTAAACTCTTTTTCCACAGTTTCTGTTAATAGCTGAATACCTGAAGATATTCTACTAAGTATATTATCAATCTGTGAAGCGGCTATTTTGCTTTCCTCTGCTAATTTTCTTATTTCATCAGCTACCACCGCAAATCCTCTGCCAGCTTCTCCTGCTCTTGAAGCTTCAATTGCCGCGTTTAAGGCTAACAAATTAGTTTGATCAGCAATACCCTTTACCGTGTCAACAACCTTAAGAATTTCTTTAGTATCCTCTTCTAACTTATCACTTTCTTTCACTAAATTATTGAATCTTTCGCTCATATTTTCTATTTCTTTTGAGGATGCTTCTACTTTTGAAGAGGAATCATTGATTCTTTTGACAGCATTTTCCAAAGAGTCTACCATCTGATCTTCTCTAGATATGATACTTTGTATTGTATTTACATTTACTTCAACTACATTTGATATTGATTCGGCATCTTGAGCGATCTGTTCCGAACTTATAGCCACCTGTTCAACTAGTTCTCCTATTGAGTCACTTATTTCCTTCATTTCTTCAGCTCTTTCGCCAACTTTTTCAGTAAAGGTTTCTATTTCTTCTATATCTCCAGTTAATTGAATAAAAATACCATTAAAATTGCTTCTCAAATTATCAATTTCTAAAGAATGCTTTTCAAGCATTTTTTCTCCCTTTAAAAGTACGGGTTTATCATATTCGAGGTTATTTAAATTTTGCAACCCTTCTGAAGAAGAAGAAAATAACCTTTTGAAATAATTACCCATCGAAAGAATAAACGCTCCAGATAAGATACCTGTAATTAAAAATGTATACCAATGGTTTCCTAAAATCCAAGTAAAAAGCCAAGATAATAAAAAGACAATGATTATTGTATAAAAAGTTAGAGAAGTGAAAAACATTTTCATTAATGATAAGCTCATAGCTGTGAAAAACCTTGCCTTCTTGATTTTTGCGTATGGTTTCTCGCTTTTTAATTTTATTTTTAGAAAACTTCCCTGATCAGTGTTTCCTTGATCAATAATCTCATATTCAATTTTTTCACCAAAAACCTCGGCGGAACCTTCCAACAATCCTAAGAAATAGTATCTCATATCTCTGAAAGAACGATAGGTAATGTAGGCTGAGTTGCTATCTATGATTTCAAATTCAATCGCGGGAGGTTTGGCTCCTTTTATTCTCCTTGTCAACGATTTATGAACGTCATTCATGGTTGATAAAAATGACAGAAGTCCCTTTTTTCTGAAAAAATTAGGGTAATATTTTTTGAACGTATAAATGTTTTTTTTCCCTAATTCTTTCATGAGCTCTTCTTTTGATTTATTAGTTGTTTTACTCATTAAATCAAGAAGTTTAAAAACTTTTGAATCTTCCAAATCTTCGAAAGGAGAGAAGTGTTTATCTTTTGGAATTCCTATTTCGGTTAAAAGCTGATTAACATAATCTTCTCCATATGTATTTTTCCAAGTTTCCATCCAAGTTTCTACGATCATTCCCTTCATCAAATTCCCTCCTAAGTGTAGTAGTTATAGCAACTTTAAGAATTCTAAACCAAGCTTTAGCAGCCCGAACAATAAAAAATCTTTATCTTTTTGTCCTTAAATTATACCATATTTTTTCTGGTTATTTAATTATTAAAAATACAGGGCAAATAATTTGTATATTTAGAAAATGCCTAAATAGACTAATTGATTGGTTAATAAGTTTGAGAAAGCTTATTTATTGCACGAAAGGCCTTTGAAATCTGCAAAATTGTGATATAATAATTAAAATGATATAAAAATCTCTTTTTCCAAAGGAGGTACGCAAAAAGGATGGCTAAGAATAATGTTGAAGATTTAGAGAATAGAATAAAACTATTAGAAGAACAAAATAAAGAAAATAGGGAAACTTTGGACGACCTGCTTTTTCAAAATTCAAAGATGAAAGAAAAATTAAATAAAATATGGCGTAATCTGAAGATCATGTTTTGGTTATTTTTTGGTTTAGTTGCATGTTTAATATTAATTTTTACCACTACCCCACCCGTGGTAATCGGTTTATGGATCATCTTTGGAGCTATTTTATTTACTGTATTAATTTTTTATTATTACTTTAAATTTGCTTATAATAAATTTGAATAAGGAGTGATTTTTTTGACTAAAGAAGAAGCCCTTGAGTTACTAAAGCAAAACTTAAAAACGGATAATTTGTTCACTCATTCCCTTGCCGTTGGAGCTATTATGAAAGAGTTAGCAATACATCTAAACAAAGATGAGCAAAAATGGGAAATCACCGGTTTACTACACGACTTGGATTACGAAGAAACCAAAGATGATCCAGCTAATCATGCGTTAAAAACTGTTGAAATGCTTGGAGACAAGGTCGATCAAGATGTAAAAGACGCTATATTGGCGCATAACGAAAAAAAAGCGTTGGAAAAAGATATTGAGATAGCCTTATATGCTGCAGATCAACTTTCTGGGCTTATTGTTGCCTCTGTCTTAGTAAGGCCAAGCAAAGATATAGCTGAATTATCAGTTAAATCATTAAAAAAAAAGTTCAAAGACAATGCTTTTGCTAGAGGAGCGGACAGAGAAAAAATAAAAGAAATAACCAAACTGAACATCGAATTAGACGATTTCTTCAAAATAGCCATAGATGGTATGGTTCGAATAAAAGACGAATTGAACTTAGTTTGATAAACACTTTAATCATTTTCATTATTTTTATTCTTTACATCTTTTGACTCATTTTGAAGTTCAGCGATTCTTAGGTTCATCAAAGTGAAAAAAGAAATTGAAACAACACCAAATGTGGCAAAAATCCAAGTTACTAGAGAAAACCAAAAAAGTTTTGTGAACCAAAAATAGAATATTAAAAGAACTCCAACAGAAATAGAGAAATAATAGATAAGAAACTTTATGATTCGTTTTTTGTTGTAGCTCATTTTTAAACCTCCCACTAAAAAAGGTGATAATCGTGCAAGCTCTTTTGACTATTCTACCTCAACCTTTTTACAATAAAATAACAAAACTTTGGAATGAATTAGAAAAGAATTTTGGCGTTAATTGGGTAAAAAACAACGTACCTTTTCCCCATATAACTTGGAGTGTTGCTGAGAATTATAAAGTTAACGATTTAAATAAGTTACTCAAAAAGGCAACCAAAGAATTGGATTCATTAACCATAAAAACGGAAGGTGTAGCCTTATTTACCGGCAAAAAATTAACCTTGTACATCCCTGTAAAACCGACAAAAGAAATTTTGAACTTTCACGAATACCTTTGGAATTTGGTCAATGTAAATGACTCAAAGCTTAATGAATATTACTCTCCTGATAATTGGTTTCCACATATAACTTTAGCGGTAGAAGATATTAATAAAGAGAACATTGGACAGATTACCAGTTATTTGTCTGATAAAAAGTTAAAGTATCAAATAAAGTTGGAATCTCTTTCCCTTGTTCATAGAGAGTTGGGGAAAGAGGTTGAAATTGATCAAACTTTTGGAATACCAAAAAAGAGAAAAAGGAAACAGTGAAATTATTTATTGTTTCTACCGAACCTCTCGATAATTACAATTACTATGGCTCCAATTAAACCAAATATTAAAAAACTAACAAAGTTATCTATTCTTGAAATGGGAGCCCTCAATCCTCCAACCATTAGTCCCATCAAAAAAAACATTGTCGTGAGGTAAAAATTGTCCAACACCCATTTCAATAGTCTACTCATAGAAGCCAATCCCAGTACAACACCCAAAACAAAGGTTATCAGTACAGGGAAATTAAAATCATTAACTGCTTTTACAATGAATGAATATTGATTCAAAAGTAATAGGACGTATGCACCGGAAATGCCCGGTAGGATCATAGCAGAGATAGCCAAAAATCCAGAAGAAAAGATTATTAAAAAATCGTGTTGTTCTAATAAAAACTGTGCCCCTGAAATATAGAAGGCAACTAAAAAACCAATAGCGGTTGAAATAAAAAAAGAAACGTATTTAGATTTTTGCGTATTTTTGAAATCAGGATTTTTAAATATATCTGAGCCTAAAAAAAAGATACTCCCGATAATTAAACCTGAAAAGAATGAAAAGACACTTGTTTGGTAGTTAGTTATTAAAAAGTCTATAAGTCCCAAGGTTGAGAACATTCCAAGAAAAACACCTATGTACAACAATATCAAAAATCTAAGTTCCCGACTTTTCGTTAAAGTTTTGAAATTGAATAAATTAGAAAAAACAAAAGACCATGCAGATATGAAACTCTCATAAATGCCTAGTATCAAAGCTATCGTAGCGCCTGAAACTCCCGGGATAGAATCAGAAATACCCATGAAAATACCATACAACGGAATTAACAGATTTTTTTTCTTCATAAAAACCTCCATTAAATATATTTCTTTTATAAAAAAACCCCGCATAAAGCGGGATAAGTTGGGGATTTTATTGGGGGTTATTGTTTTCTAAATCTATTATATGCAAAGAATCTTAAAGCATCCTTAAAATATTTAAAAATGGTTCTAATTCTTCTTTGCTGATGTTAATCCCCATTTCTATCCCTGCTTTGTTTGTTCCATGATAATCCGAACCAGCGGTTATAAACAAATCATACTTTTTGGCAAGTGCTTTATACTTTTCGTTCATTTCTTTGGTGTGCGAGGAGTAATAAGCTTCTATGCCATCTAACCCATAATCTACTAACTCTCTGATCAGATTGGCTAGATTTTGTTCATCGAGTTTTGTTTGATAAGGGTGTGCCAAAACAACTACACCACCCGCTTCCTTAATTAACAATATTGCATCTTTTGGATTCAACCTTTTTTTATCTAAGTAAAGAGGAGCTCCTTTCTTTAAATACTTATCGAAAGCCTCTTGTTTGTTGCTTACATAATTTTTCTTCACCATTAAAGAAGCAAAATGGGGCCTACCAATCAATTCTCCACCTGCTTCTTTTTTTAGTTCTTCAAGGGTAATTTGAAAACCAAGTTTTTGCATGTTTTCGATCATTAAAACGTTTCTTTTTTTTCTGAACTCTTGAAGCTCTTCTAAAACCTTATTTAGTCTTTCGTTATTGCTATCAAAACCGTATCCTAATAGGTGTAGAGTGGTTGGGAATTCTGCACTTATCTCTACTCCAGGAACAAATTTTAATTTTTTTAAATCTTTAAAATTTTCTAAAGATTTTACTCCATCAAGGGTATCGTGATCGGTGATAGATAGATATTCTATATTTTTTTCTAAAGCCAGATTCAATAATTCATTAGGAGTGTTACTTCCGTCTGATCCTGTAGAATGAGTATGAAAATCTACTTTCACATTTTCCCTCCAGTTTTAATTAGTATTACAACGCTCCTTTTACTTATTTTTTCCAAAGAACTTTATTTTTTTCATCGTCGTATATTTCTTCAACGTCTTCGGGTATATCGATTTCTTCTATATATTTGGATATAGTTTCTTTGATCAAATCTTCCGGTAAAGAAGTGATGAGCCATAAGTCGCTTAACCAAACTTTGTTGTTTTCTCTAAGCGGTGCTTTATAAATAGCACTTTCTACTGCTTTTGCAAAGGTAGATAAAGGAACTTCCTTTATAAAACCTTTACCTGAATTTTCTCCGTAAATGTTGTTCATAAAATAAATTTAGACCTCCTTTATATTCGCTTCAGCTGAGACCCTCTGTCCCTTAAGGGTAGTTGGCTGCACCCATTTAAGGAAGGGAACTTACAAGTTATTTAAAGCAATTTTTGTCCAACCTTCAAAATTCACATCTTTTAAATTTACGATTTCTTCTTTTTTCATCCAAGTGCTCTCAAAGTTATCTTCTTCTTTAATCTTAGCAGAATCGATGAATCCGACGAAAAGAACACCTAAATGAACTTTGGATACATCTTCATCGTTATCATTGATTATTCCTTTGTAAACATATTTATATGAATTGGTAATCCATAATTCTTCGTTAATTTCTCGATCCATCCCGTTGAAAAAAGTTTGTTCCATAGTAATACCATTATCTCCTTTGTTTATGTGACCCCCTATCCCTATCGATATTTTGTTATGAAGTCTTTTTTCTCCTTGATTTTGTGTCCTTTTTAAAACTAAAATCTCGTCTTGGAAGTTTCTGAACACAACATAAGGTATGATTTGTTTGTAATTATAATCGTTTTCGAGTGCATTTCTTTCATAGAAATTACCACTTTCTAATATTTCCACAAAATCGCTGAATTTTATTTTAAAAAAATTGTCATTGTTCGAAGATATTTTTTCGTCCATTTTTTTTGTGGGAATAGCTAAAATTTGTTCACTCATTCTATAATCTCCATGGTGATATTATCGTTCGTATAAATACAAATTTCACCAGCAATTTTTATTGCTTTTTGAGCGATTTCTTCAGCATCTAAGTCTGTGTTTCTCAATAGAGCCATTGCTGCAGCATAAGCATAAGGTCCACCGGAGCCAATTGCGATTGCATCTTCTTGTGGTTCCATTACTTCGCCATTGCCTGAAATTAGAAAGATATTTTCTTTGTCGGCGACTAATAATAATGCTTCAAGTCTTCTAAGTGCTTTGTCCATACGCCATTCTTTGGTCAGTTCCACAGCTGCTTTCATAAGATTGCCATGTGAAGACTTATACTTTCCTTCAAATCTTTCATACAAAGCCAAGGCATCGGCTACGGATCCAGCGAAACCTGATATTACTTTTCCTTCGCCTAATCTTCGCACTTTTTTGGCGTTACCTTTAAAGATTGTTTCTCCCATTGTTACCTGTCCATCACCACATATTACAGTTTTTCCGTTTCTTTTTACTCCTAATATTGTTGTCCCATGAAAATCCATAAATTATTTTTCCTCCTTGCAGTCACATTTTTGTGTTTTTTATAGCGCCCCTTCGCCCGTGCATTAAGGGGTAACCCCTTAAAAACCCCAAGTTCTACGTCAAAATCATTTAAAGACCTACTTTGCATAATACAGCAAACCATAAGGAAAAGAGCTTTTTACTCTTTCACCCTGCAACCCGCGCAACATGGTTTTTAATTATTATATTTATTAACTCATCAAAGCTAATTCCAGCAGCTAGTGCGGATGTAGGAAGATCACTTAATTCTGTTAAACCAGGCACAGTATTTATTTCCAAAACGTAAACTTCATCGTCTTTTAAGATGGCGTCGATCCGAAACATGTCTTTAAAAGTGAGTGTTTGCATAACGTGATTCCCTATTTCATTTATTTTTTGTATGATTTTTTCGGGTGAATTAAGCTGTGGCTTGAGTTCCGTTAACCCGTTAGTATATTTTGCTTCATAGTCATAGAATTCTTTTTTTGGAATAATTTCAAGAATTGGTAGTAATATGAACTCTTCATTTTTCTGAATATAAGATATCGTTATTTCCCGGCCTTTTATATATTCTTGAACCAGAACTTCCTGAAATTCTTTCAAATCTTTTTCTAAATAGAATTTGTATTCATTTTCGTTGTGAATGATGTATACTCCTTTACTCGATCCACTTTTTCTAGGTTTGATGATGAAAGGGTATTCAAAGGGCGGTAATATCAATTTGTTGGTTAGGGTTGTCTGAGGCATTTGTATATAATTTTTAAATAGAGAGTAGAATATAAATTTATCGTATGTGGCTATACATGTTTCAGGGTTTGAACATGTGTAGTCTATTCCTAAGATTTCTAATAAGGAAGGTAATCTTCCGTCTTCTCCGTAATCTCCATGTACCACGTTGAAGGCGAATTTATAATTTTGAATTTTATTTATAAAATCATCATCTATTAAATCTAAGATTACTGGTTTATAACCTAAATTACTTATAGAATTAAAAACATTTTTTGCGCTTGTTAAGGAAATTTCTCTCTCTTTAGATTTCCCACCTGTAATGATTGGGATGTACATCGTTTTTTCTCCTTTTTTACTTTGTCTGTTTATTTTGTTAGTTGTTTGATTTCTTCAATGTCAAAGTATGCTTTGTCTTTTTCACAGTATAACTTTTCTTTTCCTTTTGAGGTTTTGTAAAAAAGGGTTTCTCCACAGTTGGGGCAACTGTATTCTGAAGGCTCATTCCAATACATGGTACTACAAGAATTACATTTGAAATAAGTTTTTCCTTTTTTGCTTTTTAATTTTACGATGTCACCTCCACAGTTGGGACATTTCCCTCGCGCTTTCACATTCCGAGTGTATTTACATTCTGGGTAATTACTGCATGCAATAAATTCTCCGAATTTCCCGTGTTTCAATATGAGATCTCCACCGCAAATGGGGCATTTTTCATCTATTTTATTCTCTTCTTTGTCTATTTTTAAAGTTTCTTGTAGATATTCTTTTATGTATAATTTCTCCTTAATTGTTACTCCAAATGATTCCGCTGGGATTTTCTGAGTTTCCTTGCATTCTTCACAAGATAAATATAGACCATATCTCCCAAAATTTAATTTCATATTTTTCCCACATTTTTCACAAGGGACATCACTTTCGTAGTGTAAAATTTCTTTTTTATTTTTGATGTTGTTAGATGCAGTCGAAAGGAATGTCTCAAACTCTTTGTAAAACTGCTCTAGAACGACTTTACTTTTGTTTTTTCCGTCTTCTATCTTATCAAGGTCTTCTTCCATGTTCGCAGTGAATTTTACGTCGACTATTTCTGGGAAATATGTTTCCAAAAAGTCAGTTACTACAAAACCAGTAGTTGTAGGCCTCAAGGTACTTTTTGCTATTTTGGATACGTATTTCCGCTGCAAAAGTGTGGATATTATGGTTGCGTATGTTGATGGCCTTCCAATACCTTTAGATTCTAATTCTTTTATCAATGTTGCCTCCGTATATCTATTTGGAGGATTAGTCTCTTTTTCTTCGAATTTTAATTGGTCATATGTGATCTTATCATTTTTACCTATTTCAAAATTAACTTCTTTATTGTTAGGATTCCAGAATTTCTCAAATCCATCAAAGATACATTTTTTGGACGTTATTTCAAATGCGTATTTGTTGGTGTTGTCTTCAATAGTGTATGTTTTTTCTAAATATCTTGATGGAGCTGATTGAGAGGCCATGAATCTATTCCAAATAAGGGTGTACAATTTCAAATGGTCTGATGAAATTAACCTTTTTGCATTGTTGACATCCATGTTGATGTCTGTAGGCCTTATAGCCTCGTGAGCATCTTGAACATTGGATTTTTTGTTTTTTGATAAGTAATGTCCAACGTAATCTTTTCCATAATTTTTTTCCAAATAGTTAATAGCAGCCTGTTGAGCTTCATTTGAAACTCGTGTAGAATCAGTTCTCATATAAGTAATAAACGCAATACTTCCTTCAGAGGTTTCCACACCTTCATACAACTCTTGAGCGATTTTCATTACTTTAGATGAAGCCCAGTTAAAAGTCGAAACCGCTGCTTGTTGTAGCGTACTTGTAATGAATGGTAATGGGGGTTTTCTTATTGATTCTTTTTCTTCTACGTTCACCAGTTTAAAATCCTTGTCTTTCAAATATTCGAAGATCTGGTCTTTTTTTATTTTTGTTATGCTTTCGGGTTTTATTTTTTTACCGTCTTCTTTTGTTAAAGGTATATTTTGACCTTTGTACTCAAGATAGATATTGAAGTATTTTTTTGGTTTGAAGATAAAAATTTTTCTTTCTTTATCCACTATCAATTTCAATGCTGCAGATTGAACCCTTCCCGCGCTTGTTTTGTAATCTTTTAATACTTTCCAAACCAAAGGTGAAATTTTATATCCTACCAATCGGTCCAAGATTCTCCTAGCTATTTGAGCATCTACTTTTTTTAAGTCTAAACTTTGAGGATTACTTATTGAATTTTTTATTGCATTTTTTGTTATTTCTGAGAATATAATTCGATTTTTCTCTTTTGGATCAAGATCTAAAATCTGAGAAAGATGCCATGCTATAGCTTCTCCCTCTCTGTCCATATCCGATGCTAGTAATACTTTTCTCCCTTTTGTTTCTTTCTTGATTTCTTGTATAACCTTTTCTTTACCGGGAATCACTTGAAAGATAGGTTCAAAGTCGTGTTCGATATCAACTCCAAACTCTTTTTTAGGTAAGTCGCGTATATGACCTTTTGAAGCTATTACTTTGTATTCCTTTCCTAAATATCTTTCTATTGTTTTTGCTTTTGACGGGGATTCTACTATTACTACGTATTTACTTTCTTCACTATTTCCTTTGGATTTAGTGCTTTTTTTGGGCATTAATTGAATTACCTCCCGCTAGTATTTTTCTATTTTTATCTTACGTGCCAGCCTTTTATCGTATTCACTCCAACTTTGATCTTTATTTATTTGTAAGGTATTTCTAATATTGTCTTTAACTTGAGCGATTTTGGAGTCGACATTATCACTTAAACCAATTATGAATGATTCGATGGTTTTTGGGACTACAGGACTTCCATATTCTATTTCTCCATGATGGGAGAGGATGATGTGTATTATATGGTTAAGATCTGATTCTTTTATTTTTGGATTTATTTTTTTTGACTCTTCGTACACTATTTTTGTTCCCAGATGTATGTGTCCAATTAATTCACCTAGTTCAGTTTTTTCTATTCCACTGGGTTTTATAACGTATTCTTCTATTTTCCCTATATCGTGCAACAGTGATCCAGCTATTATAATATCTTTATTGATGCATATCTCATTATCTTCGTTATAAAGATCATACAATCTTAAAGATAGTTCAGTAACCATTACAGTATGTTCCAATAAACCTCCAGGATAGGCATGATGTACTTCCACTGCAGCTGGAGAAAAAAGAAAGGATTCTCTTAATTTTGAATTAACCAAAAAGATCTGTTTCAATAAAGATCTGATACCTTCATTTTCAACGGCTTGTATGTATTGTTCGAGTTTAGTTGTTAACTTTGATAGATCATTATTAGAAAATAGCAAGTACTTTTCGGGGTTGATATTCGTTATGTTGATCTTTTGCACTGAATTGGTCTCGTTACTAATATTGATTTGAAGCCTATTTTCAAAGTAAACTATTTTCCCCTTTACTTTTATAACGTCTCCAATTTGAATCTTGTTATTGTTTGCTTCTGCGTTATACCAATCGATAGCTCTAATGGACTGACTTTTATCGGCAATTGTAAACAATAAAAACGTTTTGTCATTTTTTGTTTTTTGAAGCTTTTTGCTCACAACTTTACCTTCTACTTCTGCGTCTTCAGTGGGTTTTAAATCAGATATTAAAGTAATATTTTCTACAGCTGCCTTTGGTTGAAACGGATTATCTTTTATTATATCTCCCAAAGAATATTCTTCATTCAAAATATTTTCCTCCCTTAATGTAAATCCGCCGAACCCTTTGAGCTATTCTTGAGGTTACTTCATAGTTTATAGTAGAAGCGTTTTCAGCTACTTCTTCTGCGGTTATTTGATCGTATTTTTGCCTCCCAATGATTACAACTTCATCACCTAGTGATACATTATTATCAGTAACGTCCACAACTATTTGATCCATAGATACCCTTCCTAATATTTTAGATCGCTTTCCGTTAATTAAAACTTCTCCTTTGTTGGAAAGGGCTCTAAAATAACCATCTGCATACCCTATAGGAACAATAGCGGTTTTCATCCTTTTTTGCACTTCGTAAGTTCGTCCATAACCGATAGTATCATTCGGTTGAAGGTTTTGAATGTTCGCGACAATGCTTTTTAGTTCCAAAATAGGTTTTAATTGATCTATTTTATAAGTTGTAGATGGTTGTAAGCCATAAGTGGCAATGCCTGGCCTCACATAATCTAAAGCGAATTCTGGGAAAAAAAGGGCAGCAGCACTATTAGAAATATGTTTTTTTTCAACATCTATGCCTGAACCAATTATATAATCCAATAACCCCTTATATTTTTCAAATTGAACTCTGGTAAAATCATCTTTTTCATCTGCATTGGCAAAATGAGAATAAACGCCTTCTATTTGAATGTTTCTATCTTTGATCAACTTTATTAATTGAGGTAATTTTTCCTCTTTTATGCCAATTCTGTTGATTCCAGTATCCACGTTGATATGGAACTTAAATTTATCAACATCTTTTCCTAGTATATCACATACTTTTTCTAAAAATGTAGAAGAAGTAATTGTTGGCCTTAAAAAATGAGCGAATTCCAATAATTCTTTAAAATCATCTGGGCTAAAGTAATTAAAGATTAAAATTGGGAGGTGTATCCCCCGGTTTAAGATTTCTAAAGCTTCTTCCAAATAAGCAACAGCCAACATACTATAACCTTCTTTAAATACTTGCATTGCCAAAGGCAACATACCATGTCCATAAGCGTTTGCTTTTAAAACTGGTATGATATGCGCTTTTGTTTGATTTTGTATATAATTTAAATTTTCTAAGTATTTATCAATATTTATATATGCTGCCGTTTCTCTACCCTTCAAGTTTATCCCCTTTTAAAATAGAAATGAGTTTATCTCGTTCTTTTATATACTTAGGCAAAATAATTGTTTTATCTTTTAAAATTATTATTATTTTTCTGGAAGTTATAACCGTTTCTTTTATGGAGGATTTACTGAAATGTTCATATTTTTCTGAAAATACGGAGGTGATAACGTAAAAGGTTTTGTTATTTTGATCATAAATAATAGGATATCGCATGAATTTTCTAATGGAATAAAATAAAAGTGTAACTATTATTCCAAGAAATATATAAGCAATAATACCTTTCGGATAAAGACTGTACACATAATTACCCAATATGAATAAAAATAAAACAAAAATTAGAGGTAGCAGGTAGAGAATTTTTGAATATCTAAATTTATAAAGAATTTTTAAACCCCTCTTTTGTCTAATTGGTTTTTTAGAATCGACAATTAACATTATACAATAATTTTAAATAGTTGGCAAAAGTTTTCTTCTTTTTATTATATAATGTGCATTGGAGTAGAGTAAATGGGTGAGTGAAGAGGAGGTTGAAAAATGTTTAAAGTTAGCGTAGTTCAATTCAAACCAGAACTATTTGAGATCGAGAAAAATGTAAATAAGGTAATGAAGATTATCGAAGGAGTCGATAGCAATTTTATAGTCTTTCCAGAATTAGCTTTTACCGGTTATGCTTTTTCCTCTAAAAAAGAAGTAGAAGAAACTTACGAGTCGCCTTTAGATGGGATCGGATACGCCTTTAAAACTTTTAAGGAATTTTCTAAAGATACTGGTGTAAGTGTAGTATATGGTTTTAACGAGAAGTATGAAGGTAAGTATTATAATTCATCAATTTTGATCAAAAGTGATGGGACATATAAAATATATAGAAAGACTCACTTGTTTTTCAGAGAGAAACTGTTTTTTACCCCGGGGGACACGGGTTTTTGGGTGGATAATATTAACGGAATAAATGTTGGAGTTGCCATCTGTTTTGATTGGTACTTTCCGGAATCCTTTAGAACATTGGCTTTATTAGGTGCAGATTTAATTTTGCATCCAGCCAATTTAGTCTTACCATATTGTCAAGAAGCCAATAAAATTAGATCTTTAGAAAACAAGATTTATATTGCCACATCAAATATTTGGGGAACCCAGATCAACGGTGAAATAGAGTATTCTTTCACGGGTAAAAGTCAAGTGACTTCACCTGATGGAGAGGTGCTTTTTAGATTACCAGAGCAAGGTGATTTTATTCAAACAGCAGAAATAGATGAAAGGAAATCTCAAAATAAACGTATTAATGAATACAACGATCTCTTCCAAGATCGAAAACCAAAATATTATTTTCACTCTTAGATTAAGAGTGATATAATTTTTGATTGCGTTTAAATTTAGCTAGCTTATAAGCACTTTATCATAGATATTATATGTATTCTCTTAACTTAATAAATCACTTGAAAAAAACGATTGTTTGAATTATAATAGTACTAGAGTCAAATAACAAATACACATTTAGAAATAAAAAAGTTTTAGTGAGGGGGTATTTTCATGAGTACAAAAGAATATGTTGTAGGTATAGACTTAGGTACCACTTATTCAGCTATCGCTTGGGTAAAACCCGATGGTAACCCTGAAGTAATACCCAATGCGGAAGGTAAAAGGACCACACCTTCTATTGTTTCTTTTACTAAAGATGGTCAGATATTAGTAGGTGAACCAGCTAAAAGGCAAGTTATTTTAAATTCCGATAGAACTGTTCGCTCCATAAAAAGGTACATGGGAAGTGACTACACAGTAAGAATCGATGATAAGGTGTATACACCTCAACAGATTAGTGCGTTCATACTTAAAAAGCTGGTTAAAGATGCAGAAGAATATTTAGGAGGAAAGATCAAAAAGGCCGTTATTACTGTTCCTGCTTATTTCAACGATGCTCAAAGGCAAGCTACCAAAGAAGCAGGGGAAATTGCAGGATTAGAGGTTCTAAGAATAATAAACGAACCAACAGCGGCTTCAATAGCTTTTGGTCTCGATCGATCAAAAGAAGAGAGAAAAATAGTTGTATATGATCTTGGTGGTGGAACATTTGATGTTTCCATTTTAGATATAGGAGAAGATATCATAGAGGTTATCGCTACTTCGGGGAACAATCATCTAGGTGGAGACGATTTTGATCAAAGAATAATCGACTGGTTAGCTGATGAATTTATGAAAGAGTATAAGGTTGATTTAAGAAAAGATAAGCAAGCACTTCAAAGATTGAAAGAAGCAGCTGAATCTGCTAAGATAGAATTATCAAGTAAATTGGAAACGGATATAAATTTACCTTTCATTACGGTTGTGGATGGTCAACCTGTTCACTTAGAAAAGAAACTAACACGAACTAAATTAGAAGAACTCATTGGAGACTTAATAGAATCAACAAGAGTGCCCATTGAGAACGCAATGCGGGATGCTAAACTTTCCCCACAAGACATAAGCGACGTTTTACTTGTAGGTGGTTCAACGAGGATACCAGCAGTTCAAAAATTGGTTAAAGATTATTTTGGAAAAGATCCTTCTAAGAATGTTAACCCAGACGAAGCAGTAGCAGTTGGAGCAAGTGTTCAAGCTTCTATAATGGTAGGAGAAACAGAAAGAGATTTAGTTTTAGTAGATGTTACTCCTTTATCCTTAGGTGTTGAAGTTAAAGGAGGTTTAATGGAAGTTATTATACCAAGAAACAACAAAATCCCTGTGAAAAAATCTAAAGTTTTTACGACCTCTGTTGATGGACAAACGGAAGTTGAAGTAAGAGTTTACCAGGGAGAAAGACCTTTGGCACGAGATAATTTTTTCTTAGGGAGTTTTACATTAACAGGTATTCCCCCTGCACCAAGAGGAGTTCCTCAAATAGAAGTTACTTTTGACATTGATTCTAATGGAATAGTAAGTGTATCCGCAAAGGATCTAGGAACTCAAAGGCAGCAATCTATGGTTGTAACTGGAAGACACAAGCTCGACAAAGACCAAATAGATAGGATGATGAAAGAAGCAAGAGAGTATGAGGAACAAGACAAAAAGGTAAAAGAAAAGGTTGAGTTGAGAAACCAAGCAGATGATTTAATCTATCAAACAGAAAAATTATTACGTGAAAATGGAGATAAAATACCCGATAATTTAAAAATCAACATTGAAGAAAAAACAAAAGAATTAAAGCAAGCTTTAGAGGAAGATAACGTCGGTAAAATTAAGATAGTTAAAGACGAATTACAACAAGAGATTATGAAGGTAGGTCAATATATTTATCAAAATCAAAACCCAGGAGCAACTGCAGGAGCAACAACTCCAGTAGACGATCCAGAAAATTAAAAATTCAGGAGGCTTTTAAGCCTCCTGAATTTTTTTGAACTTACCTTTGGATAACCCCACATCTATTAGTCGTATAAAGTAAAGTCCTATTCATCCACATTTTGTATATAAGCTTAACTGTGGTATAATGTATTTTGGAGGTGGATACAAAATGCAAAAGACTTTTAATTTCGATTCATTCAACTTATCATTGAAAGAACTGGACTCAAAGGAAGATCTATTAGATGACGATTTTGAGTTCACCAAATTAGAAATAGCAGAGTTCTTAATAGAGAATTTGGGAAGGTATGGTGATCCTCTAGAAGATATTATTAATTCCATCGATTACGCCTTTTCTAAAGATAAAGGAAAAGGTGGGTTTGTTTTGGTACTCTATAATGCCGAGCGCATCACGGGTTCTGTTGTTGTTAACGACACGGGTATGGAAGGATATATCCCTGAGCATGTCCTTGTCTACATAGCTGTTGATAAAGATTGTAGAGGTAAGGGGATTGGTAGTAACCTTTTAAAAGAAACAATTAGTCGATGTAACGGGGATATATCTTTGCATGTGGAGTACGATAACCCGGCAAGAAAATTGTACGAAAAGCTTGGTTTCAAATCAAAATATGCAGAGATGAGATATAAGTCATAATCTCCAGTACCAAACAAAAAAAGGCAACCAAAACGGCTGCCTTTTCAATATATGTAACATGCTACTAAAAAAATATTATGGTGGGCAGGGGCAGAATCGAACTGCCGACACACGGATTTTCAGTCCGTTGCTCTACCGACTGAGCTACCTGCCCATCCATAAACATGGTGGGCGCTGCAGGATTTGAACCTGCGACCTTCTGCTTGTAAGGCAGACGCTCTCCCGCTGAGCTAAACACCCTTCTTAATATGATGGCGCCCCCAACCAGATTCGAACTGGTGCCTTTGGCGTGAAAGGCCAATGTCCTGGGCCGCTAGACGATGGGGGCATTATCTCAAACCTGAAATATATTATCATAAAAATTATGAGATGTCAAGGTTTTTTGGCTCTTTGTCAAATATGGT
>NZ_AZRJ01000005.1:0-46939 GCF_002895495.1 Petrotoga sp. HWHPT.55.6.3
GGGCGAAGGGGCGCTAACACAGTTTTAGAAGAAATTCTAATAATAAAGCTTCAAAAGTTCACGGGACGGAGGTTTAACAACATTGAAAACAAAATTTATTTTAACAGCATTATTTCTATTTTCCTTTACCTCGCTTTTTTCCTATGAACTCTTCTTCTCTGGTGGCGAATTAGTACACTTTATAAATCAAAAACTAAAAACAAGCACTTCAGTAAAAGTTGTATCTTTTAGTTTAGATGATACAATTTCTGAAAATTTATCAGCTATAAACCATCAAATATTTTTAGAAAAAGATGGAGGATATTCTGGAGATATAAATTTAAGCATCAAATACGATAAAAACACTGACGGTTACCTACATCAAAAATATATGATCTTCGATAACAACTCAGTATTATTTGGAACTGGGAACTTCACTACAAGCGGTTTATTAACAGATCTAAACATCTTCATCTACACCGAAGATGAAAAGATTGTTAAAGTTTTTCTTGATGAATATGAGAACTTTCAAAGGGGTAAATTTGGATATTCAAAAGAAGTAATCAATCAGCGTCTAAACACCACCGAATTTGGGAAGGTAAAAATAATAACTGGGCCATCAAAAGAGGTTCTTAACTCAGTCTTAAATGAGATTAAGAGATCCAAAATTTCTTTAAAAGTCTTTTCGTATTCTTTCACCGATCCCTACTTTGTCCATGTTTTGGAACAAGCTTCCTCCAACGATGTAAAGGTTGAAATACTATCCGATGATTGGAACAAAATCTACACTTCTCCATTAAAGTATATGCAAGGCATAAATATAAAGTATAGGAATGACATTCATGCAAAGTGTATAACAATAGATGGAGAAACAGTCATTATAGGAAGTTACAATCTAACCTATAGGGCAAGAGAGAAAAACGACGAAATGGTTGTTATAATAAAAAACAAAGGGTTGGCTGACATCATAAATAGAAAATTTGATTTATTATGGCAAGAATGGTAAAATATATTGGTGTTTCTTTTTTCAATATCCGAAAAAGGAGGTCCATGCTTTTAAAAAATAAACCGAAAGCATAAATTAGCTATGAAAATAAGAATATCTTTGGCTCAAATGAATTCCACAGTTGGCGACTATCCAGGAAATGTTCAAAAGATAAAAGATTTCATCTCTAAGGCAGACGAAAAAGGTGCCGATCTAATACTCTTTCCAGAATTATCTCTAAATGGTTATCCTCCAGAAGATTTAATCTTAAAAACTCAATTTCTCAAGGATTCTTTGAAAAGTATAGAAGAAATACAAGATTTTAGTAAATCTAAAGATGTTGTAATAGTTTTAGGAGCTGTTGACTGGGATGTTGAATCCTACAACTCTGCTTTTGTTATATACAAAGGCGAAATCTATGGTAGTTATAAAAAGATGTTCTTACCAAACTACTCTGTTTTTGACGAAAAAAGGTATTTTACTGCCGGTAGAGCACCTTTTTTAATGGAAATGGAAAGGATCAAAATTGGAATAACAATTTGTGAAGATCTGTGGGTTCCCAACGGACCGGCTGTTTCTTTAGCCCAAAACGGAGCCAATTTGATTTTAAATCTTTCTTCATCTCCTTTTTATAAGGGAAGAAATAAAGTAAGGTTTGAAATGCTTAAAACTAGAGCATCAGAGTTATCGAGTTGGATCGCTTATTGCAATATTATAGGTGGTCAAGATGAGTTAGTTTTCGATGGTGGGAGTGTAGTTATTAACCCATACGGAGAAATAGAATTAAGTGCTCCTTCTTTTGAAGAAGGGTTGTATTTTATAGATATAGATCCCCTAGAACCTACTAGAGCAAATTTAAGGGAAGGAAAAAGGAAACATTACAATCAAAGTGCCTACTATGAAAGCGTAAATACAATCAAAATAGAAAAAAAGATTAGAGAAAAAACTCCTATAAAAGCTGTCAAAGTTGACTCTTTTGATATATGCGAGCAATTGTATCTTGCTGTAAAAACTGGGATAAAAGATTATGTATTGAAAAATGGTTTCCAAAAAGTTGTATTAGGATTGAGTGGAGGAATAGATTCCTCGCTCACAGCCGCTATTGCTGCGGACGCTATAGGTCCTGAAAATGTTTTGGGATTACTAATGCCTTCTCAATACTCGTCTAAAGGCAGTATCGATGATTCGATAGAGCTATCCAAAAATTTGGGAATTAATTATAAAATAATACCAATAAATGACATATACGAAAAATATATTGAAAATTTGAAGGAAAGCTTTAAAAACAGCGATGAAGACAAAACTGAAGAAAACATTCAAGCAAGGATAAGGGGAAACTTAGTAATGGCATTTTCGAACAAATTCGGATATTTAGCCTTAGCTTGCGGCAACAAAAGTGAAGCAGCTACAGGATATGCTACATTGTATGGTGACATGGCGGGAGGATTCTCTCCCATTAAAGACTTATACAAAACAGACTTATATAAAGTTGCTAGAAAATATAACGAACTTCACGGAAAAGAAATTATTATAAGATCTATATTAGAAAAACCGCCTTCAGCAGAGCTTAGACCAAATCAAAAAGATGAGGATACTTTGCCGCCATATGCTTTACTCGATGAGATTTTATTCAAGTATATAGACAGAGAAATGTCATATGATGAATTACTACAGGAAGGATACGATGAAGGGTTATTGAAAAATGTAATAAACATGGTCAACAAGAACGAATACAAAAGAAGGCAATCTGCTCCTGGTATAAAACTAACTGAAAGAAGTTTTGGAAAAGACAGAAGAATGCCAATTACGAATAAATATATTCCCTGGTAGTTAATGTCAAATGCGCAGGGGTAGGGTGCTAAATAAGGATCTTTTCCTTGTCGGGTGCGGACGGAGCCCCGAATATTGGGAATTAGAGAGGCGTAACTCGATTTTACTCAAAAATGATAAGTTTTTCTTTGTTTTCCTTAATTTCTATTCTATTTTCTTTGTATGAAACATGAAACTCATTTGGTGTCAAGTAGTTCAAAGAACCATGAGGTCTAATATTAAGATAAAAATCCAAATACACTTTGTATTTCATAGTGAAATCGCTAATATTAGTAAAGGTATTCAAAGGCACAAACTCTCTTTGGACACTTGAATGAAAAGATTCGATAAAGGCTTGACAATCTGGATTATGTGGATATCCAAACTCATGGAGTATACCAACATTTCTCATAAAATTTTCTGTTAACAAAGAAGTGAACTGAGTACCGTTATCTGATCTAATAATCAACTCTTTTCCTGATATTCCTCTGTACCTAAGAGCTTCAAAGATTGTTTTAATTATATCCTTTGATTTACATGATGGACCGATGTAAGAACCAACAATTTGTCTATCAAACGTATCAATTATACTGAACACCTGTACATAACCATCTTTAGTTTTGAAGTATTTGATATCCATTTCCCAAAACTGGTTAGGAGCGGTTGCAACATGTTTTTGAGGACCTCTTCTTGGATGTGGTGAATGGTTTGTATATTTTCCAACCAAACCGATTTCATGTTTCAAATGTCTCATCTTTTTATGATTGATAATTATTCCATACTCTTTCTTGAAATACGCACACAGCTTAGTAGAACCAAGAGTTTTCAAATAATGCTTTGAGACATACATATTGAGATGTTCCTTGATTTTTATTAGTTCAGCAATTACAAACTCATCAGGAACCTTATCACCATTCACAGTATAGCAAAAACCTCGAATTTTAGAATTAGAATGCTTTTTCTTTGACAAAGAACTGGTATCCAAGAAGAGCCTCGTCTTGTAATAATAAGTTCTAGGTTTCACGTCGAACTCTTCAAAAAGATAAGAAAGAGAAACGCCGTACTCTCGATGTAACCTATTGACATATTGAATATCCAAAATGGGTGTAGATTTAAAATCAACATGTCTATTTTCCATCATTTTCTCCGATTCAAATTTTTTTTTACAAACTCAACTTGTTCTCTAAGAACTCTGATCTCAATATCCTTTTCGATCACCAAATCTTTCAAACTCTGAAGAGTTTGAGCGAGTTCAGGGTATTCCATACAAAGCCGAGAAATCTCATCCAAATCGACACCGGAATTCTCGTAAACCACAGGAGGAACCTTAGAACCACGAGAAACGATGGAATTTTTATTAAAAGGTCCATTGAAAAAGCAAGAATAATTCTCACCAGAATCTCTAAACTTCTTAATCCATTTTTGTATATTGCTGGTAGGGATGTTGTAAGTTTTACTAAGTTGAGAACAAGAAACACCTTTTTCGACATGCTCTTTAACAACGTTAGCTTTTAACTCTGAGGGGTAAGACTTCACAAAAATCACCTCTTTTAAGAATATATATTTATTATACTACCACGCCCCTCAAATAAGAAAATGTCCTGTGGGCCGATTGTGGGTGGGCTGCGGGGCGAAGGGGCGCAAATAAAGACTATGCGCAACTTACAAAAAAACGATGCCAACAATTGACCTAAAAAAGCTCTACTTTTTAAAGGGTCACAGAGCGGAGCCCTTTTGCTGATTTATGCAAAAAAATTTTTTTAATTGAAATAGTGTTTTGGGGTTCTTAAGGGGCGTGCCCCTTAACGCATGGGTCTAAGGGACAGGCAGGTCCCTTTTAGAAGGGCGAAAGCGCTAAATCAGATCATTAAAACAGGAGAAAAGATCATGGAAGAAAAAGAAAAGGAAAAAGAAAAAGACCAATCCAACGACAGTCTAAAAAATTTATTAATCATCATCGGCACAATGGCAGTCATATATTTTGCTACTTTCATACTATGGAATTTGTATGTAGAAAACTTAGAAAGCCATTATTACTATCCATATGTAAAAATCAAAGAAACAGGCTACGAACGGGTTAAAAAAATGCCTTTTTCGCCCAAAGGTTACAATATAACCATTGAAAAAAGCAATATCACAAACACTTACACAGTAAAAACAAAGTTTGGTTCATTCAATATTCAAACATTTGACGATAGATTCTTCTTTTTTGAAAACTCTGATATGATTGTAATCTCATATCCTTCATACGATTTCAGGGGACTCGAATATTCTGTAATTCTAGAAAATGGAAATATCTTTAAATTTGTTATAGTACCAAACGAAGAAATCGTAGAAGATGTTTTCACCTTTGTTGAAAATCTTTTAAGAATAAGGGTCTTAGAGATTCCAGAATTAGCAAATTATGAATATATCAAAGAAAGTGAGAACAGTTACACCATTGTAAGTAACGATCAAGAGTTTACTTTATCAAAAAATTTGATAAGTACGGTAGGTGAATCCCAAGACTACATTTATTTCATTTCGAAAAAGTATGGGTTGTTCAACAAGATATACTATTTAGAAAAATCAACCAATAATTTTGGAGAACTAATAATGATATCGGAATCTCAAGAATTTTGGAGCAATAATTAGAAAATATAAAAATAAAGAATTTTTAAGTATAATATTTATTGTAAAAGATTTACTGGAGTTGGGTCCAAAAGGGGGTATCTAATTTTTAAAGATTCTATCATCAAAAGCTATATTGGGAGGGTAAAAAATGGATTTTATAAGTAAAATTACCGTCGTTCCAAAAATCCCGGAAAAGATTCTGGGGTTAAAAGAACTCTCTGAAAACATGTGGTGGACATGGAATTATAAAACTCAAGCCTTATTCGAAACCATAGACAAAGAGCTTTGGGAGTCCACTCAGAGAAACCCGGTTACCTTTTTAAAACGTGTGGAACAAAAAAAGTTAAACACTGCTGCAGAAGATTCGAAATTTAACGAACTCTATCAAGAAGTCATGAAAGAGTTTTCTAATTATATGAATGAAAATAGCAACACATGGTTCAGTAAGACCCACCGTTCTTTTAAAGATGGAGAAATTGCTTACTTTTGTATGGAATATGGCATTCACGAGTCTTTTCCTATGTATTCTGGTGGTTTAGGAATATTGGCTGGTGATCATCTAAAAAGTGCAAGTGATCTAGGTATACCGCTTATAGCTATAGGTTTACTATACCAAAAGGGATATTTTATTCAGAGGCTTAATTCAGAAGGATGGCAAGAAAGTATATTTTTAGATTACGATTTTTCGGATTTTCCTATTATTCCCGCCAAAGATAGCAACGGGGATGAAATATACGTCGATATAGACCTATTAGGGAAAAAGGTATTCGCTAAAGTTTGGCAGGTAAAGGTAGGAAGAGTGAACCTATACCTCTTGGACACCAACCTAATGCAAAATGATCCTGAAGATAGAGAAATAACCTCCACATTGTATGGTGGAGACATAGAAATGCGTATAAAACAAGAAATACTAATAGGGATTGGTGGTGTTAAAGCCGTAAGAAAGTTAGGATACAACCCATCTGTTTGGCACATGAATGAAGGTCACGCTGCATTCTTAGGTCTTGAAAGAATACGTGAATTAGTCCAAGAACATGGCTTAACTTTTCAGGAAGCAGTAGAAGCGGTTCGGGCTGGAAACGTTTTTACCACTCACACTCCCGTGCCTGCTGGAAACGATGTATTTTCTATTTCTTTAATTGATAAATATTTTGGAGACTTTTGGCCTAAATTAGGAGCTTCAAGGCAAGACTTTCTCAATTTAGGATTAGAAAAGAGACAAAACGCAGAAGAATTATTTTCAATGACCATTTTGGCGCTAAAACTCTCTGGAAGATCAAATGCTGTTTCAAGGCTACATGGAGAAGTATCGAGAAAGTTATGGAACCATGTTTGGCCAGGTATCGAATGGTTGGAAGTACCTATAAACTATGTTACCAATGGCGTACATATAGACACATGGTTAAACCCAAAATTGCAGGAATCTTTAAAAGAATACCTGGGTGCTGACTGGATGTCAAAAATTGA
Organism: Petrotoga sp. HWHPT.55.6.3; assembly: GCF_002895495.1. Lineage (NCBI taxonomy): Bacteria > Thermotogati > Thermotogota > Thermotogae > Petrotogales > Petrotogaceae > Petrotoga > Petrotoga sp. HWHPT.55.6.3. The sequence goes on from NZ_AZRJ01000005.1 coordinate 6,854, forward strand.
CGATCCAGAACTTTGGGAAAAAATTGATAATATCCCTGACCATGAACTATGGGAAACTCACCAACAATTAAAAAAAGAGTTAATAGAATACATTAGGAAGAGTATAAAAGCACAAAGATCGAGACATGGAGAAACAGTTGAACAACTCGAGGAAGTAAACCAAATAGGTGATGAAAAAGCTTTAACTATCGGTTTTGCCAGAAGGTTTGCTACTTACAAACGGGCAGATCTAATATTCAGCGATGAAGAAAGATTAAAAAAGATCTTGAACGATCCAGACAAACCCGTACAATTAATATTCGCTGGTAAAGCTCACCCTGCGGATAAACCAGGTCAAGAACTCATAAAAAAGATATACGAATACTCACGAAAACCTGAATTTCAAAATAAGGTCATAATTCTAGAAAACTACGACATGGATATGGCAAGGCACTTAGTCTCTGGGGTGGACATTTGGTTAAACAACCCCAGACGTCCAAGAGAGGCATCTGGAACATCAGGTGAAAAAGCGGGAATGAATGGAGCCATAAACTTCTCAGTCTTAGATGGCTGGTGGGTTGAAGGATACAACGGTAAAAACGGTTGGGCTATAGGGGATAACAGAGACTACGAAGACCTGAAATTACAGGACAAAATAGACAGTGTTTCAATATACAACCAATTAGAAAAACAAATAGTGCCTATGTACTATGAAAAAGGAGAAACTGACGTTTCAAAAGAATGGGTATCAAAGATGAAAGAGTCTATTAAAAGTGTCACATCTTTTTTCAACACAGCCAGAATGCTCAAAGAATACACTCAAAAACTATATATGCCCGCTTTCGAGCAGCACACACGTTTTTCAAACGATGACTTTAAATTGGCAAAAGAATTTGCCGGATGGGTTAAATTGTTAAAAGAAAATTGGGACTCTATAAAAATACATGTCAAACTCGATCAAGATCTTACTGGTGTAAAAAATGCAGAAGAAGAAATAGGAGTACAAGCAGAAATATACTTGCCAGGTATAGGTCCAGACTCAATCCTACCAGAAGTTGTATTTGCAAGGTTAAAAGATGGTAAGATTGCAAACATAAGGCGGTACGATATGAAACTCATCAAAGAAGTACAAAAAGACACATATCTATACTCAGTAAAATTTAAAATAGAAGACAGGGGGGAATATGGAATAAATGTAAGGGTAACACCTAACAATCCTCTCATGCCCCATAAAAACTACTTGATGGGACTAGTAAAATATCCTCAATAAGATTTTGTAAATTTTTAATAGACCCCCTTGATTTCAATATATTGTCGTGTTATCATATAAAAGTACAATATATTGATTCAAGGGGGTAATTTTCATGAGAGTTTTAAATAAATGGATCCAAAAAGAACCATCGAAGAATGCAATCACCATATTAAAAGACAGATATTTCTTAAAAGATGGCGAAGGGAATTATTTAGAAAGCACATGGGATGAAGTTGCAAAAAGGATTGCAAGACATGTTGCTGCAGCTGAAGTAAACTATACCAACGATGTAGAAGAAATAAAAAATGCAGAAGAGCATTTTTATCAACTAATTAAATCTCGAATTTTCTTACCGAACAGTCCAACGATATTCAACGCAGGCAAAACAATGGACAGACAATTATTCAAAAAAGATATAGAAGAAACAACTTTAGAAGACTACAAAACAATTTTTGATTCAAGAACAAAACACAACATGTTATCTGCATGTTTTGTAATCCCTATGGACGACTCAATGAGCGCCATATTCGATGCGGTAAAAAATGCTGCTTTAATAATGAAATATGGAGGAGGAGTAGGATACGACTTCTCTGTTTTACGTCCAAAAGGTTCTTCTATCGCAGGAACAGGGGGAAAATCCTCCGGACCTATTAGCTTCATGCATGTTTTCAACACAGCAGCTTCCACGATAGAACAAGGTGGGGCAAGGCGGGCAGCTCAAATGGCTGTATTAAGGTATGATCATCCCGATGTCTTTGACTTTATAAATTCCAAAAAAGACAACAAAGGCAACAATGTCTTGAATTATTTCAACATTTCAGTAAACATTGACAACCCAAAAGAATTCAAAAAAATGCTCGAAGAAGATGGGGATCTCACCTTAGAACATCCCGCATCATCCATAAGAAAGACTATAAAGGCAAATGACCTAATGAACAAAATGGTCGAAAACGCATGGAAAACGGGAGATCCTGGCATGCTCTTCCTTGGCAGACACAATCAATACTACGCAATGAGTGAGCATACCCCAGTCACCGCCACAAACCCATGTGGAGAAGAACCCCTACCACCATTTGGAAGTTGTAATCTTGGCTCTATAGACGTTGCGAAACTAGTGGAAGACATGGATTTAGGAAATCCAAACTCGGAGGATATTTCAGAGTTCCAAGAAATAGTATATTGGGCTGTCAGATTTTTAGATGACGTCATAGAATCAAACATCTATCCTCTAAAAGAAATTGAAGAAATATCTAAAAAGCAAAGATTTATTGGATTAGGAATAATGGGATTAGCAGATGCGTTATACAAAAAGGAGATTCCTTACAACTCGGAACAAGCCAGAAAGTTCATGGCAAAATTAACCGCTGAATTAGCGTATTTCTCTCATATTGCAAGTACTGAATTAGCCAAAGAAAGGGGCAATTTCCCAGATTTTCAAAGATCCAAATACCCGGACGGTTTCATACCATTTCCCATGTTGGATGACGAAATAGACGAAGACATAAAAGCATGGAATGAAAAAATACGTCAACATTTTCAAGGCGAAGCCACAAAATACAAAAGAAATGTACAAACGAACACCATAGCCCCAACAGGTTCCATATCTAACTTGGCAGACACATCAAGTGGGATTGAGCCAAATTTCTTACTATCCTACGTAAGATACATGACCAACAAAGAAGGAGACAGAGTTCCCCTATCTTATATAAATCCAATATTAATGGAAAAAATAGGCACCAACATGACAGAAGAGTTAAAAGCTGAAATCATTGAAAAAGGAAGCATTCAAAATATAGACAGCATACCAAACGAAATCAAAAAAATATTTGTAACCTCAATGGACATACCACCAAAAGATCATTTGTTAGCCCAACACGTAATTCAAAGTTATCTTGATGCTTCATGTTCTAAAACTATAAACATGCCTAAATCTTCAACAATAGAAGACGTTAAAGCTATCTATCTACAAGCATTAGAATTAAATCTAAAAGGATTAACTATTTACAGAGATGGGAGCCTTGAAACTCAAGTTCTAACCTCCGCTTCCAAAGAAGAAAAAGAAACATCCGAAACACAAGGCAAAAGCGTTACATTCTTCGTATTGGACGAAAAGCATAAACTAAGGGCAAGGCCAAGAAAAGAAACCTTACGAAGCGTCACACGAAAGTTCAAACACGACACGGGAACAGTATACGTCACCGTCTCCTTCGATGATGGCGGTGAAGCCGTAGAAATCTTTCTATCAGATGGCACAGAAACTGCAGAGGTTATTGGAAGATTATCATCCATAGCTTTAAGAGCGGGCGTCTCAACTGATGAAATAGTTGAGCAATTAAAAAAAGTTAAGGGAACATATTGTAAAGAATTGGCACAAGAAATAAGCAAAGCCCTCAACGATTTCAACCAATTATGGGGATCTCAAATAGAAGATTATGAAGTAATAAGAACGGGAACGCCTAAAACCAGGGAAGAAGTAGAAAAATTCGTATACGCCAACGACTTAAAATACGAAAAAGGATATTACATAGACTCAGAAGGCAACGCATACTGCCCAAGCTGTCTATCTAAAAATACCTTGATAAACGAATCAGGCTGTGTTACCTGCACCACTTGCGGATGGTCAAAGTGTTCTTAAATATGCTTGTAACAATCAATTCTAACCCGGTGTAAACTCTCACCGGGTTTTTGTTTAGTAAATGTATCTTCACTACCTTATTTTAATAATATAGATTTTATCGATTGCCAATACTCTTTATCTACTTATTTTTTTTATAAATTTTATTGTTAAGGAAAGTAATTAAACTCTTTCTATTTGGTGAGTTTCTCAATATTACAGCCTTAAATTATGAAGTCATCAGGTTCTCCTTTTTCCACTCCATAAGTTTCTTTTATAAAAATTTTTCGAGATTCGAAAATGTACCAAGTAATGCTATCTTCATCTTTTTTTGTGATTTTTCTTATCTGTTGTTTTAAGATCTCATATTTTGCCTTTGTTATTTCTCCTTCTAACAAGGAATTTTGTACCCAATTAAGGTATTGTCTAGCTTTTTTTAAAACTTTTGCAACTCTTTTCTCATTAACGTCGTAAGCCATAATTACGTACGTTTCTACCACCTCATCGTAAAAGGAACATATTCTTTTTCTTCGATCAGATGTTTTAAAATTTTATAAGCCTCATGTTTTATCAACGTTCTGTATGTGATATTTCTTTTTAATTTTTTATGTTTTAAAGTTGTATTTAAATGCTCTTCATAATTTTTTATGAAATTCTTTTGACCTTCTTCGTTCAAGTGAATGCCGCCTTGAATTTTTTTAAAATGGTTTTCATTAATTATTTTTTTATTCACTAGATTAAAAATGGTTCTGTCTACCACAATTGGTTTAAAGATTTCAGCTATATCAAGGTTTAAAGAAAATTTTCTAAAATTAGTTGAATGAAGATAGCCAATTCTGGGATCTAACGGAGTTTGATAAATTTGCGTTAAAACTGTAGAGTACATTAAAGAATTTCCAAAACTGATAAGTGTGTTCATGTAATTTGTAGGGGGCCTTTTTTCTCTGACAACCATTTTAAAATCTTCATTTAAGGTTATATTGTTATCAATAAAATTATAATAAATCTCTCTATAATTTCCCTCTTGTGCCATTAATTCGTTAATAGAACTGATCTGGTGAATATTCTGAATAAATTCTTCCATTTTTTGCGAATGCCGTTTTACTTCTAAATCGCTTTTTCTTTCATAATATTGAACAATCTTTAAGATGTTTTGCATAGCTCCTTCTACAAACTTTTTTGCTAAAACTAATCTTTTTTCTAAAGAGATATAGTGCTCTACTTGTTTAACTATTGTTATACCATTTGTATTATGTTCATATGGATAAAAACTACCCACATAAAAACCATAATGGTTGAAAAAATGGATTGGTAGGTTATTGGCGGACAAGAATTCAAGAAGTCGTTTGTTTATATTTATTTCTCCAAATATCTTTATTTCTGAAATGTTTTCTATCGGGAAGTACTTTGTTTTTTCATCAGATTCACTTTTAAAGGCTAATGTGTTTCCTTTTCTAGATAACGTTCCACTTTGAAATATGTAGATAGGTTTCAATTTATTCCTCTCCCGCCCAACATAATTCTGCAAAGCCACATTTTGAACACATACCTATCCATTTTGGTGGAGGTGGAACAGGCGATTCAATTAATTCATTAAGTTTAAGAAGCATATCTTGTATTTCTTTTTTTGCTTCCCCATCGAACACAATGGGAATTCTCTTTTTTTCTTTTGGCAACAGAATTTCCCCCTTTGCTTGAATGCCCATATCCTCCAATAATTTTAAATAATATAACAACTGGATTTTGGCTCCTTTGAAAGATTTCGAAGATTTTTTTATCTCTCCAACTATAGTGCACTTATTATTATTCCAAATTAGATCAATAACAGCCCCTGGAAGTTTTATTTCCTTTTCTCCTTTTCCTTCATAAGAATTCTTGTGTAAAAACCTTCCTAATTCTATGTAAGGATTATCTTGTTCAGGAGTAAATCTTCTTAAAACAAACCAAGCTTCTCTTGGACATATTGAATAAGCTAAAACTGAATATCCTGTAATGATATTATCATCCATAAAAATCCTCTTTCAATTCATACGGAATAAACCCTACTTCTTCAGAATAGATTTCCCCAATGCCTAACTGCGTAATCAACCAAACCCCGTTGCCTTTATACTCAAGCTTTTTATTTTCTTCTAGGAATACTTCATTACAATAGGTTTCCCATTGTTCAAGTTCTTTGTGGGGAGCATTTATAGAATAATTTTGAATTTCTTTCCATAGTTGCTTTTTTCTTTCGTAGTTTTCCAAACTGTGTTCCAAACTTTCAATTTCATATAATTTGTTTGAGACTGTTCCATCCACATCTACAAACACCACGTCCTCGTATAAATGCTCTTCAATCAGAGGTTTATAATTACTCCAATTTCCTTCTTTTATGTCGTACCAGGGACCTTTTTGATATTTGCTAACTGACAATGCATTGTAGTATTTATCTAATAGTTCTTGAACTTCCTTTTCCAAAAATTTATTTTTGTAGGCAAATATTTCTTTTGTATTGTTTATCGATATGCTATCGTATACATAGGAAGCATACGATCTTTCGTTATTGCTATCCTCATCTATTATTTCAGCAACAGTTACTGTGCCAAGTTTATTTAGCATTCTTCTATTACATCTTCCAGCTGCTTGTACTATGCTATCAAAAGGGGATAAATCTTTAAAAACATAATCAAAATCCAAATCCACTCCAGCTTCTACTACTTGGGTAGATATTAGATTTCTTGGCGAGTTTTTATTTTCCAATTGTTTGATTTGTTTAATTCTATCCAATCTTTCTTTCGGAATTACCCAAGTTGAAAGAAAGAAAAGGTTATTTTTCAAATGTGCTCGGAGTAAGATAAAAGCTTTTAGCGCTTCTTTTTTTGTGTTAAGAATAATTAAAGAGGAATTATCAGATCTATCTTCTGTATATTGTTTAATATCTGAAAGAAATATTTTTTTATTAATTATGTTGTAAGAGTGTCTGTTTTTTGGGAAAGAACTCTTAGGAGCTAACTCTTTCCCTTCAGCTATTTTAGGCTGTGTAGCGGTCATTAAAACGAAATAAGTTCCCATCTTTTTCGAAAGAAAAGACATAGTTTCTCCAAATCCTTGCCAATATTCTGGGGGAATCGACTGAGGTTCATCCAAAATAACAATCGCATCTTTCAACCTATGGAAACTCATAGAATCGTTGGCGTTAGGAGAATAAAGCACTTCCCAGAACTTTGCAAGGGTTGTAACAATAAGTGGTTCTTTGAAGTATCTAAAAGAAAGTATAAACCTTTCTAAATTATCTAAATCTTCTTTTTCCTTTGATGCACTTACCAAATGATGATCTTCTTGCACTTTGTCGTATATGTTCTTTGCAACTTCGGAATTTTGATCAACAATACTTATGAACGGTAATACATAAATAATTGTTTTAAGAGAAAGTTTATTTACTAACTTCATCGATGCTTGCAATCCAGTTATAGTTTTTCCAGCCCCAGTTGGGAGCGTTATGGTATAGATACCTGGTTCTGAAATTGTATCAACATTTGATAATGTACTTTCTCGAATTTCATTTTTCCAATCGCTTAAATGGTTCTTTGGAAGTGATTCAAGGAATTTGTCGAACCTATCTTGTTGATAAGAAATTTCATCAAAATTGATACTCTCAACATTTAACGCATCTAATCTGTCAGATGTTATGAAAATTGAATTCTCGATTCTTGTATTAAACCATAAATCTTCAGCCTTAACCGTCTTATTTAAAAGATACTGTGAATGCCAAGATTGAAATATTAATCTCTTCCATTCTTTTTCTGTTAGATATTCTATTTTGTTTAAATCAAGGAATTCTTCCAGTGCTTTTATCACATCTTGATAATTTAAATTTCTCCAAAAAGACATTATATCTTCAAAATTTACCTGGTATGAATGATGCCTTCTAACAATCTCAGCTTGAAAGATATCTTTTGTAAGCATAAAAGTTAAGTAAGCAGAAGGTTCGGAGTGTGGATAATGACCTTTTTTTGTTTTTAAATATTTTTGAAATTTAACATGAGATTTAGCTACATCATGTGTTAAGCAAATATATTTTAGTGGTTCAACTAATTCGTTATATCCATGAAAATTTGCTATTTCTTTGGATTTTTCAAATACCCCTTCTAAATGATCTTTAAGAAATTTACCCGGATGGCTTTCGTGACCATTCAGGAAGCCAAACAATTTCGTCGTTTCCAACTAAGACTCCCCCTATCTCTTCAGGATTATCAACAAAAATCCCTGCCTTAACATCAGCTGGGTAAAAAACTGACAAGCTTTTAGTAAGGCCTCTTTCTATGTCCATTTGTAGAGGAACAATATCTTTAAAGATTCCATGAGTTTTTTTCAGATTAATTTGGGGTTTAATATCAGCAGGTATGATACTTTTGATTCTTGCCTCATTATCTTCAATCTTTACAGGGTTAAAAGATCCTATGTAATGAATATTTGCAAATGAATATGCCGTACCAAGATATGGGGTAAAAACAAAACTACCTTCTTCAAGAAAAGGTTTTAATCTTTCTTCTATAGGACCTTCTACATAAATTCGATATTTTGGTCTTTTTACAAATTGATGTTTTATAATATTGTGAATTCCCTTCTTTGGATCTTTATAGTTCCATAAGTTTATGCTGGTAGCAAACCATTTAATGGGAGAGAGTATTGAAATGGCGATTCTATTTCCATACAATGCTTCCCAATAAGAAGCTAAATGAGCTTTCTTTTCAGATTTATTCTCTATACCAATTATAGCAGCAATCAATCCGCCAACAGCTGTTGGTGGTGGGAAGGGATAAGATGCAGAAGAAGTTGTTGTATAAAATTTTCGAAACATAGCATACTCCCCTGTAATATCAAAAACAAGGGCCATTGTATCACCTCAATTCCATAGCTACTTTATCTACTCCCAAAATACTTTTTAGATCATCAATATGTTTTACTTCGAGGTCGGGATCCTTGATAATTATTATTTTTTCTATGTTATCTTTAAGTAAAGAAACCTTATCACATATTTCTTTCAAATTAAGTGAAACGTCTTCAATATTCCTAATGGATAACTGTTCATCATCATCTAATAAAGAGTTGTCTCTTTTGGTTAATTTTATTCTTTCATCCAAAGATCCGATTAATCCATTAAAATCAGTTTTGTACCAAATTTCCATCAAAAAGCGGGAACGATGCTCAGTTTTACTCCTTGTAATTAAATTGTTGGTTCCGTTCCAAGCAGCTTGTGTAAGTTTGTTGAAATCCTCATCTGTTGCTTGTGTTCTTTCAGATGCATATTGATTTCCAATTGCATAGGTTCCAATCAATGCAAAAGGTACTATATATTCATTTCTTATAGTTCTCTGTTCTCCTCCTTCTTTAGTAACAAACGCACCGGTCCCTTGTACAAATTCAACTTTTGTTTTGTGTAAAGATCTTCCCCATTTAAATTGGACAGGTCCAGTCCATGCAAAACTTTCTTTACCCAATGCGAAAGTTACACCGAAAAGCCTTGTATCGATACATTTCTTTAGAGTTTCGTCTCCATTTGTGGTAGACAATTTCGTTTTCAACTCTTCGAATCTTTCTTTTAAAGTCTTTGGTTCTCCATCAATGAAAACATCTTCTCCCATTCTCATTAATTCGTCTCTAATAGTTCTTTTAATCCTAACGTCAGATACCAAAACTTGCCCTGTTTCTTCATCATATCTTGGATGATTTGCATTCAATGGATCACCGTTTGGATTCGCATCTTTTACAGAGTATACAAACAAAAGTTCTTTTCTACCGTTAAACATCTTGGTCCTCCCCCTTGTCCGTTTTTTCTATTTCTAATTCTGCTACTTCTTTCTCTTTTGTGTAGTCTTTGTATATTTCCCAGAAATAATTTCTCCAGTTCATGAAACCTGTTACAAAAGCAAAATTTCCATCAACGCCTAAATCTTTTCCTTTAGAATTCATTAATAGTTCTTGAGAGTAACCAGCTAAATCTTCAATAAGGAAAGAAGGTTCAATCTTGTACGCTTTTATCAGTTCTGGTATTCTTGATAGATGCTTTTTTATATCTCTTAAACTTAATCTTCCAAAATTTAGCTGTTTGTACAACGGAGAATCTTGAATTTTTGCGTTTGAATAACTATTCTCGTCTTTTTCCCCTTTTGCTTGATTATAGGCTATAAACCCCAAAACTACTCCAGATAAAAGTGTTCCTTTTCCGAAATCACTTTGCAAAAACTTATCAGAAAACTTATCTAGGAATTCCAAATGTCTTTTCATAATGAATACCCCCAGCATTTATTGTAGTTGTTCAAAAATTCAATTAACAATAAAAAGTCATTCAAAGTAAAATAAAATTGCCCCTTTTGAACTTTGTCATTCATCAATTTAGGAATTCTTGCAACAAAATTTTGTTTTATAGTTTTAGTTTCAACCCTTTCTCCACTTAAGATTTTTGAAATAATTTCCATTGCTTGGGTTCTCATTACCTTTTCTTCACTGTCTTCTTTCAAAACTAAATGACGAAGAGTTCGATATATGTGTTTTAAAGCATCAGAAAGCTGGGTGTTTTTCTCTTGAGGGAAGAACTTTAACGTCCCTTTCCAAACTTTTTGTAATTTTTGTATCCTTGTTAAAGGTACATCTTCAATCATTTGATGTATTACGAGTTGTGCTTGGTTTTGTTCAAGAAAAAGGAAATGAAAAACAGCGGTATAAGGTTTATCTACATAATCAGGATCTGTGATATAATCCAAAAGATCTTTTTCTTTTGTATACTGATCACTCCAAAAATAATTCTTTAAATCATTGAAAGCATTATCCAGGATGTTTGTATCGGTTGTAAAAAATTCGGGTATTATCCAGATCTGGATATTGTTTATAATGGATTGATCTACAAAATTATAATCTATGTAATTTTTGGCATTAGAGAAAGTCTTAAAGCACTCTTTACAATATTTGTAAACCTTGTTAGAAAAATTTTTATTTGTGGCAGGAAGGAAATTCACCTTATCAAAAGTAGCAAAAGGAAAAATCATATCAAAGTTAAGTAAAATATCACTTTCTTTACCACAATAATCACAAACCCCACCTTTTTTGGAAACCTTTTTCTTTTTCAGTTCATCGTTTAACTTCTTTAAAAAATACTGACGAAATAACTTAACTTCTCCAGGATAAAGAAATTTTCCATCATCTTCAATGCCAAAAACTACCAAATAAGAAGTCTTTGGATCACTGTACCACTCTAAGAACTGTTCGACAAAATCATTATTAGATAAGTCATTGACTATTTTTTGAACAGAACCTTTTTCGAAAAATCCTAAATCTTCGAAATCTTGAAGCATTTTTTCAATTTTGTTTATATACGATTTAGAACCATTTAAGAAGGCATCAAGATTCTTTTCTCTATCTTTTTTTGGCTTTGATACCCTCAAAACAGGAGAATATCTCCACGCAGTATTACTGCCTGGAGGTTCTTTGTGCAAATATCTAAGTTTTTTGTATTGTTCATCTTTGTTACCTGCGAAAAAATCCACCTCATCAATTTTTGAAACGCCCTCAATTTTGAGAGGTATAAACGTATTTTCTTCTTCACTTTGCAATTTCAACGTACTGTAATTTGATACTTTTAAATAAATTCTTATCTCTTTTGATCGATCTATTCTTACAGGTATTGTCAGATAATCTGTTATTTCATCAGTTTTTGATGAAAATTCTTTTCCAATAGTGTAAACCGCATCGATAAAACCCATATCATCACCCTCTATTCATAATCATATAACTTCGACTAATCCAAACCCTTGGGAGTTTTTTGCTCCAAAACCAGAATCGTAACCAATTTTCAACAAACGTGGATTCCCTTGAATTTCAAAAACTCCATGCCAACCTTTAATAATAAAATTTTTATACTTTGTTATGATCATATTAGAGCCTTTGTGATCGCCTTCTTTTATAACGAATTCATCATTACTTATTTCATTCGGAAGATATGAATCATAATAGGCAAGATACTTTTTTATTAAATTCTCCTTTATTAATTTTGAAAATTGATCTTCGTTGGGGGAAAAATAAATAGTCTTCTTTGAAGAATTTTGTACAATAGTAGAATAAACAGTAATGGGGGATAAAGTCTTTACTTTTATTTTATCGCTTTTTATTTCTAAATCGTCATACTCCAACTTCTCTACATGAATTTTTTGAGCTAATAGTTCAAAATCATCTTTAAATAAAAGCGAGTCTGCACAATACTGAATTAAGTTCTTGTCCTGAGAAGAAATTTTCAAAGAAACATTATCAAAAAACTCTATTGTTTTATCCTTTCTATTTAAAATAAATTTTCCATTTAGTCTAGAGAAAGAAAACAATTTGTACTTTCTTTTCTCATAATTAAAGCCCTTGTTATGAACGAAGCTTCTATATTGTGCATCATCTATTAAATCAAGAATGAAAGCTTGAATGATATGATTATAATTTACTGGAAGTATTAAGTTATGAAAAGAAAATTGAACGTTTAATCTCATTTCAATTCTCCCGATATTTTAAATTAAAAATTAAAATCTTTACTGTAATATATTTTATCATACGATAATAAAAAAAGCAAGAAAGTATAAAAAAACATCTGTCGACCACCAATAAGATAAAAATCCCCGGGGATCGACAGACAAGTGTTAAAATTCACAAGCCTTATACCATGTTTATTTGAATTGATTTTTAACAATTTCTCAAAGTTTTGCTTGACAATCGTAATTTTTTATGATACAGTATCTATAGATAGCTTATGTCTTTTTATCCTACCTATGAGGAATGGAAACTGTTGACGCTACCTACTTTGTTTATAGTGGTCAAACTTTTTATCCTACCTATGAGGAATGGAAACCCTTCATTTTTCTAATAACATTTGGATCTTCATTTAAACTTTTTATCCTACCTATGAGGAATGGAAACTCAGTTTTTTCTATATAGCCATTTGCAATTAAATTATCTTTTTATCCTACCTATGAGGAATGGAAACACCAATACTTTGTTTAGTTCTATATTTCCTCCTGCCCCTTTTTATCCTACCTATGAGGAATGGAAACCATTCGAAAGGGGAGACAGAACATAGATGATAATACCTTTTTATCCTACCTATGAGGAATGGAAACAAGGAAAGGGGAGACAGTCAAATGATAGTGAGGAACTTTTTATCCTACCTATGAGGAATGGAAACTGCACATTTAAAACCAAATCATTACTTTTATCTTCATTCCTTTTTATCCTACCTATGAGGAATGGAAACGATATGTTTGAAAATGAGAAATATGATGAAAATTTCCTTTTTATCCTACCTATGAGGAATGGAAACTTTTTTAAAAAAAGAGGTGGTAAATGATGGAAATGGACTTTTTATCCTACCTATGAGGAATGGAAACTCTGAATTAATGTATAGATTTGGAATAAAAAGTTATACTTTTTATCCTACCTATGAGGAATGGAAACACCTTTGTATTTTCTTCTGCCATCTTTTCATTTATTGCTTTTTATCCTACCTATGAGGAATGGAAACTACTTTTGTTTAGAAAATTTGTGTTCCATATATGCCTTTTTATCCTACCTATGAGGAATGGAAACACCTATTTCCAAAAATATTCCATAAGAAATTTTCTCCTTTTTATCCTACCTATGAGGAATGGAAACCTTGCATATCTTCATAATATGATATATGTACTTTCTTCTTTTTATCCTACCTATGAGGAATGGAAACGATATGTTTGAGAATGAAAAGCATGATTGATGGAACTTTTTATCCTACCTATGAGGAATGGAAACTCATATTTTCTAAAATCAACAAGTGTTAAAATTAACCTTTTTATCCTACCTATGAGGAATGGAAACTTTTAAAGCTTTTAAAAATCGATAAAGAAATGGATAAACTTTTTATCCTACCTATGAGGAATGGAAACCCTGCCGCAACTGCCAAAACATAGCGAGCAAGTTTATGCTTTTTATCCTACCTATGAGGAATGGAAACCGATTTGTGCCTCAAGTTTCTTGATTTCCTCTTCTTTTCTTTTTATCCTACCTATGAGGAATGGAAACCTAATCAGAATATGAATGATGGGCATGCAGTGCCTTCTTTTTATCCTACCTATGAGGAATGGAAACACAGGATAATCTTTCATGTATGTAGCAATAGCACCTCTTTTTATCCTACCTATGAGGAATGGAAACTCTCTATCTTTTGTTTCCGTGGTAATGGTAAACTCCTTTTTATCCTACCTATGAGGAATGGAAACAAATCTACCAATTGAGCATTTGAAAGTTTTGGCTTCCTCACTTTTTATCCTACCTATGAGGAATGGAAACTAAAAAACGGCGAAATAAGCTATTGGTTCGACTATAACTTTTTATCCTACCTATGAGGAATGGAAACAACACAACTCAATCAGATCTTGCTTCACAAGTTTCCTTTTTATCCTACCTATGAGGAATGGAAACGACAGAAACTCAGGAAATGTTATATCGATTATTCTAAACTTTTTATCCTACCTATGAGGAATGGAAACGCTTTAATAACCCATCTGTCATTTTGGAAATTGGAACTTTTTATCCTACCTATGAGGAATGGAAACTTTAAAAAAGCAAGTATTTCACCCCCCTTTTTTTATCTTTTTATCCTACCTATGAGGAATGGAAACGCACTAAATTTGAAAGTTATTTAAACGAAGACTCAGACTTTTTATCCTACCTATGAGGAATGGAAACATAAAACAAATTATATTTATGACAATGAGACAAAAAAGCTTTTTATCCTACCTATGAGGAATGGAAACTTATGCTTGACTTATCTATTATAAAAAGCTTATCACGTCTTTTTATCCTACCTATGAGGAATGGAAACATAATATATTTTCATTTAATTTTTCCAAATTTTCTCTTTTTATCCTACCTATGAGGAATGGAAACCCAGTTTCTAGCATACCCTTTTGAAGCTTTTGTATAGCCCCTTTTTATCCTACCTATGAGGAATGGAAACTTTCAAGAAATTCATAAATTCTATCTTGGCGTGGGTCTTTTTATCCTACCTATGAGGAATGGAAACCTGTTTTCTTGTACATCCATCCCTTTGCTTTCTTCTTCTCTTTTTATCCTACCTATGAGGAATGGAAACTTTCTAAAACCGTCAATAGTGGAAATAATGAAAGCACTTTTTATCCTACCTATGAGGAATGGAAACGACGAAAAATTGAAGAAAGCAGATAAATGGAAAGATACTTTTTATCCTACCTATGAGGAATGGAAACATAAAAAATAAATTGAAATGCAATATAAAACAAAATACTTTTTATCCTACCTATGAGGAATGGAAACTTGAAGAGGTGCACGGTATACTTTTTGATAAAAGTAAACTTTTTATCCTACCTATGAGGAATGGAAACAGTTAATTGAAATAGAAGAAATTGATGGCAAGGGTAACTTTTTATCCTACCTATGAGGAATGGAAACTTTGAAAAAAGAGGTGATCATATGAAATATAGCAAGCCTTTTTATCCTACCTATGAGGAATGGAAACTTTGAAAAAAGAGGTGATCATATGAAATATAGCAAGCCTTTTTATCCTACCTATGAGGAATGGAAACGATGGTTTTTAAGCCATTCTTCAACGGCTTGCCTAATACTTTTTATCCTACCTATGAGGAATGGAAACCCGGAAACGAATACAATGCTAAACGGCGTTTCAATGAACTTTTTATCCTACCTATGAGGAATGGAAACAAACCAAAGTCAACGCCGTAAATAATTTCATCATACTTTTTATCCTACCTATGAGGAATGGAAACTAAGGAACTTCATCCTAACATTATGTAAAAATTTCTGCTTTTTATCCTACCTATGAGGAATGGAAACGAAGTTCTTTTTTTTCAGGCTGTTTCTGCTTTACAGGTTTTTTTTATCCTACCTATGAGGAATGGAAACTGATGTACAGACATTGAACAACTATGTAACCTTGACACTTTTTATCCTACCTATGAGGAATGGAAACCCTGTTGCCACTGGGTATTTTCTATAATGTACTACCCAGCTTTTTATCCTACCTATGAGGAATGGAAACAACCATTAATTTCATGATTTAATGCATGTATACCACTTTTTATCCTACCTATGAGGAATGGAAACCCCGATGGGAGCGGCACAAGTTCACTTCCCCGCTATCTTTTTATCCTACCTATGAGGAATGGAAACCAATCTAAGGTTGCAATATAAAAAAGAAGAGAATACTTTTTATCCTACCTATGAGGAATGGAAACAAGTTTTGAAATTTCCGATTTCTTTGGTTTAAAACTCTTTTTATCCTACCTATGAGGAATGGAAACAAAATTTTGATATTGACGAGTTTTTAGAAATGAAGACTTTTTATCCTACCTATGAGGAATGGAAACTTTTCATGTTTTATAACAACTTCATGATGCCAATTTCCTTTTTATCCTACCTATGAGGAATGGAAACTATAAAATCTCCTTCAAAAGAAGGTAAAACACTCACACTTTTTATCCTACCTATGAGGAATGGAAACACTGTAGTTACTTGTACCACCTTGTAAATTAGTTATACCTTTTTATCCTACCTATGAGGAATGGAAACCTATCGTTTTTATCCTCCTCCCCTTTTTGTTCTAAGCTTTTTATCCTACCTATGAGGAATGGAAACAAGGTATTGAAAAAGATAATGAAGTAACAGAGGACTTCTTTTTATCCTACCTATGAGGAATGGAAACAAAGTTGCCCACAATTCATTGCTAGCAGTTACAGTGTCTTTTTATCCTACCTATGAGGAATGGAAACATGTATTCTTCATATTCGTAGCCATCTACCGTCTGCTTTTTATCCTACCTATGAGGAATGGAAACTGGTGTTTTTAGCTCCTTTTAATGCAGAGAAAAAAACTTTTTATCCTACCTATGAGGAATGGAAACTAAAATTAATAAGGAGGTAGAAGAGAAATGAATGACTTTTTATCCTACCTATGAGGAATGGAAACATGGTAAAGGGTGCTACAAGATAGGTGGGTGTAAGCTTTTTATCCTACCTATGAGGAATGGAAGGTGGGGAAGAGGAATGGAAACTCTGACGAAATATCAACGGACGAGCACACAGCAAAGCTTTTTATCCTACCTATGAGGAATGGAAGGGGTGGAGAGGAATGGAAACGACTCAGAGGAAAGATATTTAAAGAGTGTAGGGAAGCTTTTTATCCTACCTATGAGGAATGGAAGGGGTGGAGAGGAATGGAAGATGAGGAAAGGAATGAAAACAATACTATCTCTACGCTTCCAAGTAATGCTTCCTTACTTCTAACTTTATTTTAATGAACTGAAAATAGGAAAGAAAAGATAACCTGTAAATGTGAGGCTTTTTTTCTTCCTTTTGTTCGAAAAGAAACGAAAGGGATAAAGGAATGGAAGATAAGGTTAGGGATGAAGCAGAAGCTTCGACGATTGATCACTTATATCGTCGTTTTTTTTATTCTAACAATAAAAAATTAAAACATTCTTTAAAGCATCTTTCTTGATTCTTCGCTTTTTTCTTATCCTAAGAGCAAATCCGACGATCAAATAAAGGAAAATATTCTAAATATAACCTTCGAAGAACTAAAAGCGTTATTGAAAGCTAATGCAAATTAATGAATTTTTTTAGATTTTTAGATGATATAATGGGGTTGAAAACAAATTATATGAACCATGAGGAATAAGAGGATTGTTAGGAACATTGTTAATATTTCAATAGTTAAATAACTCACTAAGAAGGGGAGCAGGATGATAATTGAAAGAGTTATACAAGAAGCACAGCCTTATTTAGAAGGAATAAAGATCAAAGATGCGGTTATAGGAATTTCACTTATTGGTTTGGAACTGAGCAATAATCATGTCGGCGTAAGTTACGTTCTACGTGAGAATTTAAAGTCAGGTTGCTCTATTTTCCCGTATGTCCAGGACATTATTGATAAAGATAGTTTAGAGATTGCCGAATGGGCTCTCACAGGTCAAGATGATCTGCAAAGGTCTATCGGCGTTGCTGTGTTGACAGCTGCTTCACGCTCCCTTCCTTTGGTTGATGTTGATACTTCTATTCATCCTTTTTCTGTTGAAGTCACTCCAGAAGATAATGTTTGCTTGATAGGTTATATTCCTCAAGTTGCGAATATGTTCAATGGTATGGTCAAAAATGTGTTTATTTTTGATCGTGGGGTCTCACAAAAAGGTGGTATTGTTGGGAAAGTACTCCCTGAGGAAGAACAAAAGGACATACTTCCAAAATGTGAAATAATATTTTTAAGTGGAACTACTGTTATAAACCACAGCTTAGAGTATCTTTTAAGTTTATGCAAAAATGCCCGAGAAATAGTTTTAATTGGGGCATCGACTCCGATGTTTCCAAATGCCTTTGTTGGAACGAGGGTAACTGTTTTAGCAGGTTCTTGGTGGGATGAAAGGGATAAAGATAAAATCTTTCGAAATATTTCACTCGCAGGGGGTATAAGCCAGATATCCAAATTTGCAATTAAAAAAAATATAAGGGTATAAAAAAATTTATGGGAAAAGGGATTTTTAGCAGATGATGAGGTGGCTGAGATGGAACGATCTTTCGTTCATGTTTATACTGGTAATGGCAAAGGCAAAACAACAGCAGCTTTAGGGCTTTCTGTTAGAGCTGCACTTGCGGGCAAAAAAGTCTTTTTTGCACAGTTTATAAAAGGTATGGAGTATAGTGAGTTGAAAGTGAGCCAATATATTGAAAACATCAAAATTCAACAATTTGGTAGAGAATGTTTTATCTACAAAAAACCTACAGAAGAAGACATAGAAGCAGCCAATAAGGGAATGGATATTTGTGAGAAGGTTTTAAAAGGTGTTGACTACGATTTGGTCGTGTTGGATGAGTTGAATATTGCCTTATACTACAAGTTGATTCCGCTGGATAGAGTTGTAAAAGCAATCAGAGAAAGAACTCCATCGATAGAGGTCGTAATAACTGGGAGATATGCCCCAGAAGAAATTATAGAAATTGCGGATCTAGTTACCGAGATGAAAGAGGTTAAACATTATTACAACCAAGGAGTTCAAGCAAGAAAAGGTATAGAGTTTTAAATAACAGGAAGAAAATAAATAACTCAAATTTCTGCGAGGTTCGATTATTTAGGTATTCAAAAAATAATTTTCTGTTTTATTTTATTAATATGTATAATAAAAAAATAATGGTATAATAATATTAACAATAATATTTTGGTTCAATTCAGACAACTTTAGAGTGTTAATCAAGCGAAGGATGCGAAAATTGGTTTAAAGTTTCTAATTTGGTTCAATAAAAAAGGAGGAGATTTTTATTTCTAATTATCCAAATTTTCACACAGTGGCTATCGAGTATATGAATGATTCAAATTTAGTACATGAGGACCATCTTCACCCTGAAGTTATTTTGTGGGTAAATTTTAGCGAAGAATCTAAGAAAGAATTTTTGGAGAAGATAAAAGAACAAGATGAAGAATTGGCTCAGGATATCAACGATCACCTATCACAATTCAAAATTGAAGAAGAAATCGTACCAGTTAACTTACCTTTAGATGTCGATACCGAAGAAGAATTTGACAATTTTTTGTACTTCTTGGGTGAATTGGCAGAGATCGCTGATTTAAAAGCATATTCAGTGATTACTGAGGTATCGTTAGCCGATGAAGAGAGCGAGAAAGAAGGTTCTGAAGATCTATACAATTTCCCTGCAATATTCAGCGAGGAAAAGGAAGGTAGCTGCTATTTAACGGTGTTCGATTGGGATTTAAAAGAAATGGAAGAGTATTCTGGTAAGTTTGAGAAAAACGAAAAAGAAATTGAAGGTTTGAGATTTCCTTTCTTTCAAAGCTAACACTATAAAAAAACCCTCTGTATACGGAAAAGAGGGTTTTATACTTGTTAAAGTTAGAATGAGGTAGAGGGGGGCATAACATTGATAAAAGCAATAAACTTAACAAAAAAATTTAAGGATTTCACTGCTGTTGATGAAATCAATTTAAACGTGAATGCTGGGGAAATTTATGGTTTTCTTGGTCCGAACGGTGCAGGGAAAACTACAACGATAAGGATGCTCACAGGAACATTAAAACCAACCTCTGGTCAAATTTTCATAATGGATAAAGATTACAATAATTACGAAATGGAGATAAAAAGAGAAATTGGGGTTGTGCCTGATGAACCAAAAATGTATGAGAACCTCAAAGGTAGTGAGTATATAGAGTTTGTAATGAACGTATACAAATTAAATTCAAACGAAATTCATTCTCGATTCAACGAAATATGTGATGCCTTTGGGATAGATTACCTCAATGATTACATAGGTGATTATTCTCATGGTATGAAACAAAAATTAATGGTTGCCTCAGTTTTGATGAGAAAACCAAAGGTAATTTTTTTGGATGAGCCAACCGTAGGTTTGGATGCCCGAGCAGCGAGGATACTCAAAGAACTTTTACAAAAATACAAGAGCGAAGGCTCCGCGATATTCTTTACGACACATATCCTTGAAATAGCAGAAAAGATGTGTGACAGAATAGGGATCATCGATCACGGTAGGATCCTTGCAGAAGGTAATTTGGAAGAATTGAGATCTCTCTCTAAACTAGGAAATAGGAGTTTAGAGGACATTTTCTTGGAATTAACAGGGGGTAGTGAAGTAAAAGAAATAATCGACGAACTTTAGAGGGGAGGTTCTGAGACAATAATGAATGAATTAAAATTGTTGTTAAAATACTCCTATAAAAACAAATCTCGACCAACAAAAAATAAAAAAGGGATAGAAAGAGGTTCAGGTATGCTCTCCAGTGTAATGAGCTATCTGATAGTCCCAATAATTTTTTTAGCTGTTATTATTCCAACGATGCTTGCAGCAACAGGTTCTTTTAATTTAAATATTCCGTTGAATCAAATGGGTTTGGAGTCTAATTATACTTTGCTAGAACTAATGTTTGCGCCTTCCTTTTTACTTGTAAGTGCGATTTTTGTTTTACAATTTTCCCCATTAATTGTAACTACACTTTTCGATAACGATATGATGGACAACCTTTTGACCATGCCTATTAAAAGATCAACACTCTTTTTCTCTTCTACCATAGATAGTTTAATTATGTCTGGGATAGGAAGTGGGGCTTTCTTATCAATTGTTATTTCGTATATGATTTTAAAAGGTTCAAATGTAATTCTATCTATCTTGGGTATTATAGGTTTTTTTCTTTTTTTGATATCTATATCGATTGTAATAGGATTAATTATGTCTTTCTTTGTTGGTAAAACATCTGCAAAAAGAATTGCCCAATTAACTTATTTCATAGGCATTATCTTTATGGTCTTAATACCGCAATTTCTCCCCAGGATGATGACTAACGATCCACAAAACCTTGTGGAAGGGATGGGGAACTCCCTTAAAGTATTTATGAGTCCTTTTTGGCCACATGCTCAATTCATCAACGCTATAAACGGCAGTATCTTTTCTCTTATATTCATCTACGGTCTCTCGATATTGTTATTTTACTTCGTATATAGATATTCGAACAATCTTGATTTCTCAACCTCTAGGAAAAAATCAAAGGTTAAAAAAATTGAAAAATTTAAAACCAAACGTCTACCTCTTTTTGAAAAAGATAGGAAACTCCTTTTTAGAAATTCCCAATTGATTTTTATGATGATTTATCCGGTAGTATTGCCGTTCATATTCTTTTTCACAGGTATGCAAGATTTATCTTACATAGCGATGTTTTTTGTGTTGATAGCCGCAGACTATTCAGCTATGATTTCTGCATATATGTTGACTGAAGAAATAAAAATCTGGCCCGTTCCAAAGTTATTTCCTTTCAAAACAAGAACTATGGTGAACTCAAAAATAATGATTTCTACAGGGCTTTATACAATTGAGTTCATCGCTCTTATAATAGTTTTCTCCATTGTGCTAAAATTTAAATTATTTGATTTGACACTTATAATTCCTACTGTCATATTATTGTACTATTCATCACTGTTAGGAACAAGAATCTTTCTCAGTGATCCCAAAAGAGATATATCCCAAATGAACAAGGTTTTCAAAGGTAAAGAAGTATTGGTTATAGAATTGATAACAATGGGGTACGCTGCGGCTATTTTTGGCTTGCTATTTTTTTATGACCTAATGCTTGCACAAGGTCCGCTTTGGATCTTTAAAAATATCAGCATGCAACTCACTTCTCTAATAATACTCGGAACGGTAGCGGTGCTATTGTTTGTAATTATAAGATCTATTGGAAAAGAACAAAGAAAGATAAATCAATACATAGAAGCAATGGAATAACATTCTGTTGGTAAATCTAAAAATTGTATTGAATTTCCGTGATACTTTAATAAGCCCTCTATGCTAATTTTTTAGAGGGTTTTTCTTATATTTTCAAAATTTGTGCTATCATATATTTTAGAAGGGTTTTCCTTCTGGGTGGGATGCAGGGTAAAAGGGCAAAAGATTCTTTTCCTCATGGGTGGGAAGTGGGATGAAAGGGTAAAGAATTTTTTCCTTATGGGTGGGCTGCGGGGCGAAGGGGTGCTATATAAGAGCTTTTTAAGACAGCAATTAAAAAAGGGGGAACAACAATGGCAGAAAATAAACAATTGAAAGTTACTATTTTATACGATAATACAGTATATGACAAAGATCTCCAAGCTAATTGGGGATTTTCTGCTTTGATTGAAGTAGAAAAAGCACCTAAGATACTTTTTGATACCGGTGGAAGTGGAGATATTCTGTTAAGTAACATGGAAAAACTAGGATTTGATCCATCAACAATAGACGAGGTTTTTATATCTCACAACCACTATGATCATGTGGGCGGTTTGTCGGGTTTTCTCTCAAAAAACCCCGATGTAACGGTTTACGTTCCTCCATCTTTTAGGGGAGTGAAAAATGCAAAAGAAGTTGTTACCATAAAAGATCCAACCGAAATACATGAAGGTATTTATTCCACTGGAGAATTAGAAGGGATAGAACAATCTCTTTGTGTAAAAACTGAAAAAGGAATAATAGTAATAGTTGGATGCTCTCATCCAAAGATGGAAAACATATTAAAAACTGCTTCAACATTTGGAGAAGTGTACGGAATAATTGGAGGTTTACACGGAACACCTGCAGAATCTTTGAAAGGTTTAAAACTAATTTGTGCAACACATTGTACCCAACACAAAGAAGATATTAAAAGGCTTTTTCCAGAAGCCTATATAGAAGGAGGCGCTGGAAAGGTTATTGAAATTTAAGAATACTATAGAAAGTAAAATATCAAAACTTCTTATACGAGGGGGATGAGGTATGGAAAAGTCTGTAAAAATAAGCAGAAACATGTTTATAACCTCAGCATTAGTTATTTTTTCTATTATGATGATCTCAGGGGTATTAACAATTTTATTGCCTGCGGGGGAGTATGAAAGAGAGTTTATAGACGGAAGAACCGTCATCGTAGAAGATTCCTACCAGACAATAGAAAAACCAAATTATCCCTTTTGGCGATGGTTTACCGCTCCAATCGAAGTATTATGGAGCTCTGATGCACCCCTTATAATCACTATTATTGTGTTTATATTGGTAGTTTCTGGTTCAATCTATATTTTGAATAAAAATCATGTCATCGAATACATCATTAATAAAATTGTTAAAAGGTATAGCAAACAAAAAAATGTTCTATTAGCTTTGATGATTTTAGTTTTTATGCTTTTAGGTGCTTTGATGGGAATTTTTGAAGAGATTGTTCCTTTAATACCGATTGTAATAATGTTTTCAATATCGTTGGGTTGGGATGACCTAACAGGTTTGGGAATGAGTTTACTCGCAGCAGGATTTGGCTTTTCTGCAGCAATAGCGAATCCGTTCAGTTTAGGAGTAGCACAAAGAATAGCTGAAATCCCACTTTTTTCGGGAATAGGACTCAGAATAATTATTTTTATCACTACTTACCTACTTTTATTCTTTTTTTTGAGAAATTATGCTAAAAAACACCAAAAAGAGGTTGTTGATCAGCAAATAGAAACCATCGATTATGATGTAAACACTTCAAAAGCTTCTAAAATTTTAATAACAATAATTTCCATATTGTTTGTACTGATTTTAATTTCTGGTTTTACCGGATTTATGAGTGGCCTTATGTTGCCCGTTGTTGGTGTGTTATTCATGGTAGGAGGTTTTTTATCGGGTTTGGTTGTTGAAAAAAGTATTTCTAAAGTATTCAAAGATTTTTTAATAGGGATGAGCAATCTGTTGCCTGGAGTCATATTGATTCTCATGGCTATGTCGGTAAAACTGATAATTACCAATGGAAAAATCTTAGATACAATATTGTACAACGCATCTATTGTAATATCTGAATCAGGAACTGTCGCTGCAACTTTTTTAATTTATTTGCTTTTTTTTATTATGAATCTATTCATAGGTTCAGCTTCAGCAAAAGCATTTTTGACTATGCCAATTATAGTGCCTTTGGCAGATTTGGTTGGAATCACGAGACAAACCGCTGTACAAGCTTTCGTTTTTGGAGATGGGTTTAGTAATTTGTTGTATCCAACTAACGCAGTGTTGTTAATCTCGTTGGGAATTGCTGGAGTTAGTTATTTTAAATGGTTCAAATTCATTTGGAAGATTCAGCTTGCTGTGTTTTTTCTTTCTTTGCTATATTTGTATATTGCAGTAAAAATAGGATACGGTCCTATATAACAGGAGATAGAGAGATGTATGATTATTCCTATAATTATGATGAATGTAGAAAAAATTTTTTCACCTTTGAAAATGAGCTAAAGAAATATTATTCTACAGTTTCTAATGATTCCTATTCAATTGAAGAGGACAGTTATATTGATAGTTTTTTATGTCAGAACGAAGGTAACAGAAAGTTATTTCTTATTACAACAGGCGAGCATGGAATAGAAGGATACGCAGGTAATGTGTTCATTCAGATATTCGTCAAAGAGTTTTTACATCGAATAAAAAATCAAGAGATTTCGTTGTTTCTCATTCATTCCTTGAACCCATGGGGGATGAGGCATAAAAGAAGAGTAAATGAAAACAACGTTGATTTAAATAGAAATTTTCTTTATCAAAACGAGGAACTAAACAACGAGTCATATGAAAAAATGCAAAGGTATTTCACTAAAAAAAGGCCGGTTGGTGTTTTAGATTCAAGTTTAATAGTGGGATTTTTTGAATTGTTACCTTATTTATTAAAATTAGGCACAAAAGGGGTAAAAGAGGCTCTAACCAAAGGTCAATATGTTGATAATAAATCTATTTATTATGGCGGAAAGGAAGAAGAGAAATCAACTAAGTATATAAAAAAAATATACGAAAAAGTTTTTAACACCTACAACTTTATCCTTCACTTAGATATCCACACAGGAGCAGGTCCAAAAGATAAATTGTTGATTGTTAATTCTGCCTTTGACAAAGAAGATTGCAATACCAGAGAAAAGCAGTTTAATTACTCTCCTATTACACAAGCAAAAAAAGAAACTTTTTACAGTATAAATGGAGATATGATAGATTATATACACAAAAAATATCAAAGTACTTCCAATTTCTATTCTACGTGCTTGGAATTCGGTACATATGGCGACGGATTAATGGGCCAATTGAAAAGTATAAAAAGTTTGGTTTTAGAGAATCAAGCATGTTGGTATGGTGCAAAAAGTATGCGAGTAAGATCGAAAGTTGATAAATTAGTTAGAGAGATGTTCTTTCCAGAGCGTAAAGATTGGCGAAGTTCTTTTGAAGAAGATACTAAAAAGGCATTGAATGGAATATTAACATATTTTGAATTATTAAAGTAGAAAATAAAAGTATACTATAACCTTGAGTTATGTTTTTCATACCATGTAAACTTAAAAAATTGGAGGGATACAATTTTGAAAATAAGTATAATAGGAACGGGAAGAGTGGGTTCAAGTACCGCTTTTGCTTTAATAAACGCAGCGGTTGCTGACGAGATCGTTCTTTACGACCTCAACAAAGAAATGGCTGAAGGTGAAGCATTGGATTTATTACATGCTACAACTTTTCACAAAAGAATGATCATAAGGGCAGGAGAGTATAGTGATATAGAAGGAAGCGATATAGTAATAATTACAGCAGGAGCTGCTCAAAAGCCTGGTGAAACAAGGTTAGATTTGACAATAAAAAATGCTAAAATAATAAAAGGCATTTCAGAAAACATAAAAAAATATGCTCCAAATACGTTGATAATAAACATTACTAACCCTGTTGATGTTATGAGCTATGTTGTGTGGAAAGTAACTGGTTTTGAATCTAATAGGGTAATTGGAACTGGAACAATATTGGACACCGCAAGATTAAGAGCCTTAATAGGGAAAAATTGTGGAGTTTCCCCAATGAGTGTACACGCTTATATAATAGGCGAACATGGTGATTCGGAGTTGGCAGCGTGGAGTTCGGCAATGATTGGAGGTGTTCCAATTAAAGGTTTTTGCCGTAATTGCCCGTACAAAGATAATTGTAATAAAGATCTGAGTAAGATTTTTGAAGATGTAAAAAATTCTGCTTACACTATAATAAGCAAAAAAGGTGCAACTAATTATGGAATAGCTTCAGCAACAACTGCACTGGTAGAATCGATAATTAAGAATGAAGGTAGGGTATATACCCCTTCTGTGTTGTTGGACGATATCTACATAGGATATCCAGCGGTTATAAACAAAGACGGGGTGGAACGAACTATCGATATAACTTTGAATGATGAAGAAACAGAAAAGTTTGAAAGTTCAAAAAGCATAATAAAAGAGTATCTCGAATCAATCAAAAACTTACTTTAAGGGGGAGAGCAACTATGAAAAAATTTTTAAGTATATTTTTATTGCTTATACTGTTTTCTATAACCCTCTATTCAATCGAATATGTAACCCTATCATCAGAATTAACAGAAAACTTAGGTGGAAGAATAAGTATTCCCTTTTTTTACGGTACAAAGGATGCACCAAGTGCTTTTCTTTTAAATAGTTACTTAGCAAAAGATGTTGAAGATTTCTTAAGTGAATATCTCGATCAACTTTATGGTCTTAAAAATAGTATAGACGAATCTGAGGAACCATACGTTCAAGTAGTTATAGAATCAGAAATAGGATTTGTTTCAGACAGTTTTGTGAGCTTTTACACTGATTATTTTTCTTATGTTTATCACCAGGCTCATCCAATGACTACAAGAGAAACGTACAATTATGATCTAACTCTCAGTAAATTCCTCAATCTATACGATTTCTTAGATTTATACAGTGAAGACACAGGCGAATCTTTTCGAATAATCAAAGAAAGCATAATCGAAGAAATAAATGCAGACCCTAAAATTTATTTTAATGTTGATGAAACTTTAGACACGATAGGGTATGATCGAGATTATTATATTACAAATGAAGATTTTGTTGTAATCTATCAACTTTACGAAATTGCTCCATATTCATCCGGTATAAGAGAGTTCAAAATACCTCTTAAAGAATTGGGCATAGAAATTCAATAAATGAAGGGGCGCTAATAAAGACTAAGCACAGCGTAGAAAAAAGTTCATCTTTCAAAAATAATTAATGGAGGTAAAATAACAACATGGATGTAATAGAAATAATCAAACAAAGAAGATGTATAAGAAAGTTCAAGCAAGACCCCATCGATGATGAAATATTGAAAGAGTTAGTAGATTGTGCAAGGTTAGCACCTTGCGCTTCAAATAAACAACCACTAGAATTTATCGTTGTAAAAGATAAAGAAACTTGCGAGAAAGTCTTTGAAAATTTAGGGTGGGCTAGCTACATATCCCCAAAAGGGACTCCTAAAGAAGGAGAAAAGCCAACTGCATATATTTTTATTTTAGTCAACAAACAAAGAGCTACGAAGTGGATTGGTCACGATATAGGAGCTGCCTTTGAAAATATCTTGTTAGCTGCATGGTCAAAAGGTATAGGTGGATGCCCAATCGTAACTATCAACAGGAAAAATGTAAGAGAAATCCTAAACGTCCCTGATGACTATGAGATCGATACAGTAATTCCCTTAGGTTATAAAGGGCACGACTCTTTTGCAGAAGATAACGATGAGAAGGTTGAATATTATATGGACGAGAATGGCAATTTCCACGTTCCAAAAAGGCCTCTTGAAAGGGTTATTCATTTTGATAAATTTTGATTATAATTATTGATTCGGTAGATAGGAGGACAACAAATGGCTCAAAATAACCTTGATACCAAAACTTTAGAAAACTGGCTTTGGGAAGCAGCTTGTAAAATAAGAGGACCTATAGATGCCCCCAAATACAAGGATTATATCTTACCTTTGATATTTTTAAAAAGACTTTCTGACGTATTCGAAGACGAATTGAACGAGTTATCAGAAAAGTTTGGTTCACTTGAGACAGCAGAAGAATTTAGCAGGATTGATCCAGGGTTAGTTCGTTTTTATTTGCCACCAGAAGCGAGATGGTCTGAAGTTGCTAAAAAAACTACAAATGTCGGAGAATATTTAACTGACGCTGTAAGAACAATTGCAAGATACAATCCCAAACTTCAAGGTGTAATAGATATTGTAGATTTCAACGCAACTGCAGGTGGTCAAAGAATTATAAGTGATGATGTGTTGGTAGCATTAATTGATGTTTTAGGAAGACATCGTCTTGGCTTGAAAGATGTTGATCCAGATATTTTAGGTCGAGCATACGAATATTTGCTGAGAAAATTTGCCGAAGGTTCTGGGCAAAGTGCAGGTGAGTTTTACACCCCTGGTGAGGTAGCGATTTTGATGTCAAATATCTTAGACCCAAAACCTGGGGACGAAGTCTATGATCCTTGTTGTGGATCTGGGGGTTTGCTGATTAAAACTCATTTGAGATTTAAAGAAAAATACGGAGAAGACAGAACTAAAGAACCACTTAAATTCTATGGGCAAGAAATCTTGCATTCAACGTATGCAATGGCAAAAATGAATATCTTTATACACGACATGGAAGCACAAATTGCCCTTGGTGATACGATGAATAGACCTGCGTTTACAACTTCAGAAGGACCGCTCAAGAAATTCGATTTAGTAACTGCAAATCCCATGTGGAATCAAACATTCTCACAATCTGTTTATGAAAACGATCCTTACAATAGATTCATTTTTGGATACCCTCCATCGAACAGTGCGGACTGGGGATGGATTCAGCATATGTTTGCTTCATTGAAAAATGATGGTAAGATGGCTCTAGTAATTGATACAGGTGCTGTATCAAGGGGTAGTGGAAATGTGGGAAAAAATAGAGAAAGAGATATAAGAAAAGAATTTGTTGAAAAAGATCTTGTTGAATCCGTTTTATTACTTCCAGAGAATTTGTTCTATAACACTTCAGCACCAGGGGTTATCATAGTGATTAATAAGTCAAAACCAGCACAAAGGCAAGGCCAGATACTTCTCATAAACGCATCAAAGCTCTATGAAAAAGGAAGACCTAAGAACTTCTTGGCTGATGAGAGTGTTGAAAGGATAGCAGAGATCTATCTCAACTGGAAAGAAGAAGAGGGAATAAGTAAAATTATTTCTAAAGAAGAAGCCGCGAAAAATGATTATAATTTAAGCCCCTCCCGTTATGTTGCTCAAAATGGTGAAGACGAAACACTGCCTTTGGAGGATGCTGTTGTGCAGTTAAAAGAGGCAGAAGAAGAAAGAAAAGAAGCCGATGAAAAGTTAGAGGTCATTTTAAAAGAGATGGGATTATGGAATTAGATCTTAACCAGAAAGAAGAATACAAAGAGACAGAACTCGGCTTGTTGCCAAATGATTGGGAAGTTGTGAGGTTAGGGGATGTTGTTCAAAAAATGAAGGCTGGAGGAACACCAAAGAGAGGAATAAAAGAATATTGGAATGGAGAAATACCTTTTGCGTTAATTGAAGATATAACTTCTTGTGGATTATATTTGTCAAAAACAAAAAATACAATCACAGAAGAAGGGTTAAAGAATTCTAATGCCTGGATAGTACCTGAGAACTCGCTTTTGTTAAGCATGTATGCAACAATTGGAGAAACAGCAATAAATACTATTCCATTAGCGACTAATCAAGCGATACTAGCAATAATTCCAAAGGGTAATTTTGATAAAGTTTTTGGGGCTTATCTTCTTAAATTTAATGCTGAAAGGTTGAAAATGCAAAATATTCAAAGTACACAAAAAAATGTAAATAAGGGTATAGTTGAGAGTTTCAAAATCCCCGTCCCTCCGCTCTCTGAACAAAAAAAGATTGCCTATGTCCTCTCTATAGTACAAGAGGCAAAGGAGAAGACGGAGGATGTTATAAAAGCAACGAAAGAGCTCAAAAAGTCTATGATGAAATACCTCTTTACTTATG
Organism: Petrotoga sp. HWHPT.55.6.3; assembly: GCF_002895495.1. Taxonomy (NCBI): domain Bacteria; kingdom Thermotogati; phylum Thermotogota; class Thermotogae; order Petrotogales; family Petrotogaceae; genus Petrotoga; species Petrotoga sp. HWHPT.55.6.3. Next base: position 37,086 of record NZ_AZRJ01000005.1, read on the forward strand.
GACCTGTAAATTTGGAAGAAGCTGAAAAGGTAACACTCAAAGAAACGGAGATTGGCTTGATTCCTGAAGAGTGGAATGTTGTGAGACTTGAGGATGTCGTTGAGATTCATGACAAAAAAAGAATTCCTTTAAATTCTACCGAGCGGAGCAAAATGAAAGGTAACTATCCATATTGCGGAGCTAATGGCATTATAGATTATGTTAATGATTATATATTTGATGGTGAATTTGTTCTATTAGCTGAAGATGGGGGTTTTTGGAGAAAATTTGAAAATAGTGCCTATTTAATGAAAGGAAAGTTTTGGGTTAATAATCATGCTCATATAATTAGGGCTATAGAAAGTAATTCAGTTAATAGATTTTTACTTTATTGGCTTATTTTTGATGATATTGAAAAATCCACTTCTGGAACAACTAGAAAGAAATTAAATCAAAATGTTATGAAGAATATTTTAATTCCACTTCCACCTCTCCCCATCCAGCAAAAGATCGCTTCAATTCTCTCAGCGATCGATCAAAAAATTGAGGCGGAAGAAAACAAGAAAAAAGCCCTTGAAGATCTCTTTAAATCTCTTTTGCATAATCTTATGACCGCAAAAATAAGAGTAAATCATTTGGAGAATGTTTTCAATGAAGAAAAAAGAATTTTTTGATTACTTTTGCCAAAAGCAAAGAGAAAATATTATTAATTTAGTGGAGAAAAAAGTGAGAAAGTGGTGGTGTAGCTATGGGCTTGGGAGATGAAAAATATTCTGCTCAGGATCCAATTATAAAATACGTACAAGAAGAATCTGCTGAATATGGATCATCAGAAGGAAGCAAGGTTTTTCTGAACCTTGGTTGGGAATACGTCAAACCTGATGAAGCCTTGAGGCTAAAAGGTGGAGAAAAAGGCTTAATATTCAAAGATGTATTTATAAAGCAACTTCAAAGACTCAATCCTGGGTTTATGGACCATCTTTCAGCAGAAAAAATATTAAAAGATCTAGAAAGGATTCCTCCCAATATTCAAGGTAATTTGATAATCTGGGAATTTTTAAAAGGACTTAAAACTATATTTGTACCCAATGAAAAAAGAGAAAGAAACGTAACTTTTTTAGATACCTCTGAAATAGATAGAAACATATTCCAAGTTACCGATGAATTTACATTTACAAATGGGAGCGAAACAATAAGGGCAGATATTGTATTTCTTATCAATGGTGTTCCGTTTATCCTTGTAGAAACGAAAGCACCTCATAGAATTGATCCGCTTAATGAAGCATATAAGCAAGTAAAAAGGTATCATCAGCAAGCGCCAGAACTTTTGGCTATTTTACAAATCTTTGGTTTAATAGATGTGATTCGCTTTTATTACGGTGCAACTTGGAACCTTTCAGGAGGATCACTCTTCGAATGGAAGGATGAATTAGATCAAGGTTATGAAACGTTAATTAAAACTTTTTTTGATAGAAAAAGGGTAATAAAGATACTTACAGATTTTATTCTTTTTACAAAGCAAGATGAAGAGCTTAAAAAAGTTGTTTTAAGGCCTCATCAAATGAAAGCCGTTGATAAGATAATTGAAAGGGCTAAAGATCCTTCAAAGCAACGTGGGTTAATTTGGCACACTCAAGGTTCTGGTAAAACTTACACTATGATTGTAACGGCGAAAAAAATAATAGAAGATCCCTTTTTTGAAAATCCGACAGTAATTATGCTTGTTGATAGAAACGAACTTGAATCACAGTTGTTCAGCAATCTGAAATCTGTTGGCATTGAAAATGTAGAGGTTGTAGAAAGTAAAAAACATTTAAGGCATCTTCTTAGAACCGATAAAAGAGGTTTAATTGTTAGTATGATTCATAAGTTTGATAATATTTCTGCTGATTTAAATCTACGGAAAAATATTTTTGTTTTAGTAGATGAAGCTCATAGAAGCACGGGTGGGAAGCTTGGTACCTTTTTAGAAGGGGCTTTACCAAATGCAACTTATATAGGCTTTACTGGTACTCCCATCGATAAGACAAATTATGGAAAAGGTACGTTTGTTACATTTGGTAAAGATGATCCACCTAAAGGTTACCTTGATAAATACAGTATATCAGAATCGATTAAAGATGGTACCACCGTTCCCTTGTATTATACGTTTGCGCCAAATAAAATGATGATTGAAAAAGATGTTCTTGAGAAAGAATTTTTGACACTTGCAGAGACTCAAGGTGTTAACGATGTAGAAGAGCTTAACAAGGTTTTAGAAAAAGCCGTAAAACTTAAAAATATGCTAAAAAACAATGATAGAGTTCAGTTGATATCAAAATTCGTGGCAAAGCATTTTAAAGAGTACATCGAACCAATGGGTTTCAAAGCATTTCTTGTCGCTGTTGATAGAGAAGCATGTGCATTGTACAAGGAAGAATTAGATAAACATCTACCTCCTGAATACTCTAAAGTTGTATATAGTCAGAGTCAAAACGATCTCCCGCAAATGACGAAATATTATTTATCTGAAATGGAAGAGAAAAAAGTTAGAGAGAACTTTAAAAAGCCTGGGGAGCTACCAAAAATTTTAATCGTAACCGAAAAATTATTGACTGGGTTTGATGCGCCGATTCTTTATTGTATGTATTTAGATAAACCGATGAGAGATCACGTTCTTTTACAGGCTATAGCCAGAATCAATAGACCGTACAAGAAGGATGAAAAAGATAAAAAGAACGGACTTGTTGTCGATTTTGTAGGTATTTTTAATAATTTAGAAAAGGCACTTGCTTTTGATTCTGAGGATATAGAAGGGGTAATCGAAGATATTGAACTTTTAAAGGAAGATTTTGCTCAACAAATGGAAATCGGCAAAGAGAAATATCTTTCTATCGTTGCCAAAAAAGATAGAGATAAATCTGTAGATGCTGTCTTAGAGTATTTTAGGGATGAAGAAAAACGTAATGAGTTTTTTGTGTATTATAAGAAGCTGTCTGGTTTGTATGAAATATTATCTCCCGACAAATTTTTAAAGAAATATCTACAAGATTATGATACCCTTTCAAGGATGTATAAGATTTTGAAAAATGCATATGAAAAAGGTGTACCTGTAGATGAGGAATTCAGGGAGAAAACAAAGAAATTAATTCAAAAGTACACAAAAAATAGTAAAATTAAAGATACATTGGAAGTTTTTGTGATAGACGAGTATACTTTAAAAAAGATTGAAGAAAGTAATGCCTCAGACGTTGAAAAGGTTTTTAATTTATACAAGAGTATTGAAAAGACTGTTGAAGAAGAAAGCGTAGAATACCCAATTCTCATTACAATAGGAGAAAAAGCGGAGAATTTACTTTCCTTGTACAAAAACAGACAGAAGAGTACAGAAGAAACTTTAAATGGCTTAAAGAACTTGGTACAAGAAACAAACGACAAGAAGAAGGCTCAAAAAGAAAGTGGAAAATCAGCAGCATTCTTTACACTCAAAGAATTATTGAAAGGTGAATCTATCGATGATGCCGAGAATATTGCTGAAGAGTTCGAGAAAGAAAAGGAAACTTATCCTCTTTGGGACAAGGACGAAGATCAAAAAAGAGAAATGAGACGAGGATTTTACAAGTTATTAGGGCCGAAAGGGCTCAAAGGCGAAAAAATAAAACAGTTATTCGAAAAATATCTCTACATTCTAAAAGGTAGGGATGTAAATGATTGACCCAGTTGATTTTAAAGCCGAAGTTTGGAATTTAGCTAGAGATATTAGGGTCCAGCCAAAAGAAATTCATATTCGTGAAATGAGTAAAAAATGGGGAAGTTGCTCTTCAAGAGGTAGGTTAACCTTTGATAAAAAACTTTTAAATGAGCCAAAAAGTTTTAGATTTGAGGTAATTATTCATGAATTATTACACTTGAGATACCCAAAACATGGGAAAATGTTCGATGCTTTAGTGCAAGAATATCTCAATAGAAACATTGAAAAAAACTAAAAAGGGGTGGAAGTTTTGTTGGAAATATCCGAGAAAAAGAAGTTAGCTCAAGATGTATACAGTGTTTGGGTTGAAGCGCCAAAGATAGCAGCACATGCACAACCTGGTCAGTTCGTTATAGTTATATCAGAGGAAGATGGAGAGAGAATTCCTCTAACTATAGTTGATAAAACTGAGGATAAGATAAGACTCATATTTCAAGTTGTTGGTAAAAGTACGAAGAAAATGGCAACTTTTGAAAATGGAGATTCCTTTGCCCATGTTGTTGGACCTTTGGGTAATCCTTCGGAAATCGATTATTATGGGACGGTATTATTGATTGGTGGAGGCATTGGTGTTGCCCCGATTTTACCTATTTTAAAGGCGTTGAAAGAAAAAGGCAACAGGGTAATATCGATTATGGGAGCAAGAACCGCTGATCTTTTAATTTTAGAAGATGAGTTTTCACAACTTTCTGATAAGTTGATAGTAACAACAGATGATGGATCAAAAGGTATGAAAGGTTTGGTTACCGATGGTATGAAAAAAATAGTTTCAGATGGAGAAAAAATAGATAAGGCTTGGGCTATTGGACCAGTTATAATGATGAAGTTTGCCACAAAGACTGCTCAAGAACTCGGTTTTCCAATAATAGTGTCTTTAAACCCAATTATGGTAGATGGAACAGGGATGTGTGGTGGTTGTAGGGTAACAGTTGGAGATAGCGTTAAATTTGCCTGTGTAGATGGCCCTGAGTTTGAAGGTGAGCTCGTTGAATGGGATGAATTGTTAAAGAGACTGGGGCAGTACAAAGTTGAGGAGAAGGAGTCTTTAGAAGAAAAAAAGAAAAAACGTCCAAAAAAGATTTTGAGGAATAAAGTTCCTGTGAAAAAACAACCTCCCGAAGAGAGAAAGCACAACTTTCAAGAGGTTGCATATGGTTATTGCTTGGAAGAGGCTATGATGGAAGCCGATAGATGCTTACAATGTCCTGATAGCGCATATAATTGTATAAACGGATGTCCCGTTGGTGTAGATATACGAGGTTTTATAAGAGAGTTGAGAGAAGGTAATCTTGCCAAATCTGCAGAAATACTGAAGAGTTACAACAATTTACCGTCTATTTGTGGAAGAGTTTGTCCGCAGGAGAATCAGTGTGAAGGTGCATGTACCCTAGGTAAATCAGGTGCTTTTGAACCAGTTGCCATAGGTAGATTAGAAAGGTTTGTGGCGGATTGGGAAAGAGTTCAAAGAAAAAATGAAAAGAATAATATCCAAGTGTCTAAAGACAATGTCAAAGGAAAGGTTGCCGTTGTAGGTGCAGGACCTTCAGGACTGACGGTGGCAGCAGATTTGGCAAAGATGGGATATTACGTAAAAATTTTTGAAGCCTTGCACAAACCCGGAGGGGTCTTGACCTACGGTATCCCTGAGTTCAGACTTCCAAAAGAGATAGTATTTGAAGAAGTCGAGTATGTTAAATCATTGGGAGTGGAAATTGAGACAGATGTTGTTGTGGGAAAGACAATTACAATAGATGAAATGAGAGAAGAGTTCGACGCTATATTTATAGGTACAGGTGCTGGGACTCCCAGATTCTTGAATATCCCAGGGGAAAATTTGAACGGGGTTTACTCTTCAAGTGAATTCTTAACAAGGGTTAATTTGATGAAAGCATATGAGTTTCCTTTGGTTGATACTCCGGTTAAGGTAGGCAAACATGTTGTAGTTGTTGGAGCAGGCAACGTCGCGATGGATGCTTCAAGATCGGCGTTAAGGCTTGGTGCCGAAACCGTAACAGTGGTGTACAGAAGATCGGAGGAAGAAATGCCAGCAAGAAAAGAAGAATATGAAAACGCCGTTGAAGAGGGAATCAATTTTATGTGGCTGACTAATCCAATAGAGTGTAAAGGAAACGAAAAAGGAGAATTGACAAGTGTTGTCTGTCAAAAGATGAAATTGGGAGAACCTGATTCTTCTGGTAGAAGAAGACCTATCCCTATTGAAAATAGTTACGTTGAAATACCCGCAGATCTTTTTATCGTTGCTATAGGTCAAGAGTCAAACAAGGTATTACTCAATGCATTTCCTGAATTGAAACTGAATAAATGGGGTTATATAGAGGCAGATCCCGTTACCGGGGTTACTTCTGTTGAAGGAGTTTGGGCAGGAGGAGACATAGTTACAGGTGCAGCAACCGTTATCGAGGCAATGGGTGCAGGTAAAAGAGCTGCTAAGGCAATAGATGAATATATTTCTTCTAAGGTAGGAAAATTTTGATGGATTTTGAGAAAGAAAGTAGAATGATGGTTGAGTATCAGCTAAAAAGAAGAGGTATAAGCGATGAAAAGGTTCTAAATGCTTTTTTGAAGGTTAAAAGACATTTGTTTGTACCAAAAGATCTTGAGAGGTATGCATATGATGATTGCCCTTTGCCTATTGGCGAAGGGCAAACTATTTCTCAGCCTTATATAATCGGCTTAATGCTTCAATTATTAGAGTTAAGAGAAAACGACGTAGTTTTAGAGATAGGAACGGGATCTGGTTATCAAACTGCTTTACTTGCAGAGATAGTGCGTCTTGTTTATACGATAGAACGAAATGAAACGTTAGCCCAAAGAGCAAAGAATAAATTTGAGGAATTAGGTTATAAAAATATTGTTTTAGAGGTTGGAGATGGAACAAAAGGGTGGACAAAAGAAGAGATTGAGTTTGACGGAATCATAGTTTCAGCGGCAGCTCCAAAGGTTCCTGAACCTTTGTTTTCTCAACTTAAAATTGGTGGTAGAATGGTAATTCCAATTGGTTCTAGAACCTTTCAACGTTTACATAAAATAACTAAGTTAGAGGATGGAAATATGAAGGTTGAATACTCTGATGGATGCATGTTTGTTCCTTTAATAGGTGAATATGGTTGGTGAGAGTGTTTAGTTAAAATATAAAATATCCCGCAAAAAGCGGGATATTTTAATTATTAATATGGAAAAGTTATCTCAGGAACTTCAAATGATCCAATTTGGGAAGGATCTGATGGTATTATTAATTTGTCTTCTTTTATCAATTTTTTTAGATATTCGATTTCTACAAAGTATCTAATGGGCACCATGCTTCTTGTGTATTTCATTGGCGTTATACTTACTCCGTCTTCTTTCATACCTAATCTAAAAACACCAGATTCAAAGGTTCTTACGGACATGGCGGATTGAATGCCTTCAAAAGCAGCTGTGTCCACCCTTTTCATCGCACTTGTTAATACGTAACCCGGAGCCATGTAATCTTGATCTACATCCACGCCTATTGCAAAATAATTCTTTTCTAATTCATAGTATTTATCGATGATTTGCTCTAAGGGGGCATTTGGAGGGAGATTGTATAGATTACTTCCTCTTTCTTTAGCAGCATCTATTACTCCGTTGCCTGTTGGACCTGCTGCATGAAAAACAATGTCCGCACCATTTTCCATCTGTGTTAGAGCTAAATTCTTTCCTAAAGCAGGGTCATTGAAGGTATTTGCATAGCCTGATAGGACTTGTACATCTTCGTTATGTAATTCATTGTAGACTTTAACCCCTGCTGCGTAGCCAGCTTCGAATTTGGTGACAGCAGGAACTGGGACTCCACCTATAAATCCTACTTTTCCTGTTCTGGTCATCATTGCAGCCAAATAACCTGCTGGAAAGCTTGACTCATGCTCGTTGAAAACATAACAAACAACGTTTGAAGGGACTACTTGTCCAGGGGATGGTTCGATATCTATGCCCACAAAATAAACATCAGGAAATTGGGGAGCTACATTGAATAAAACATCTGTCATCATAAAGCCCACGGCGATTACTACATCTGAATCTCTTGCAGCGTTTGATAGATTAGGTAAATAATCTGTTTGTTCTGATGATTGAATTACAGCAATTTCTACCCCTAATTCGTCCCTTGCTCTTAAAACACCTTGCCACGTTCCGTCGTTGAAAGATTTGTCTCCTAGTCCTCCTACGTCGGTAACCATGGTTACTTTGAAAGCGAAAACAGAGGAAAATAAAAATAAAACAACAAAGAAAACACTTAGGTACTTTTTCATAAAAATCGCCTCCTATGTGGTTTATAATATTATAGCATATTTATAATTTAAAGTTTTACGAAGAGTAATTTTATTATTCGATGATATAATATAAAATACAGATCATGAAGGGGTGGGGAGCGGGGAGAAGGGGCGCTAACAAATGCTTTAAAGTTCTTAAAGATAGTGAAAATATAATAAGCAAAGTAGTGAGGAGATGCTTATGAAGAAGGTTCTACTGATATTTTGTATATTACTTCTTCTTTTTTCCCTTTCTCTATCCTTTAATTCTCCAAGCTTTATTTGGAGTTACGTCACGAGCTACCAAACAGATGAACTAATGTATTGGAAAGTTAACTATATCCAAAAATTAATAGACCTGATTGAAGATTATTTGCCATTTTTAGAAAGATCAGGCATAACTCTTCCTATCACTTCGGATATTGAAGTTCATTTTATTGATGTTGGCCAAGGTGATTCAGTTTATATAAAATTACCGAATAATGTTGATATTTTAATTGACGGTGGTAATAATTGGTATGGTGACGATGTAGTTACTTACCTCAAATCCCAAGATGTTGATGATATAGAGTATTTGATAGCTACTCATCCTGATGCAGACCATATAGGTGGGTTAGATGATGTTTTAAAAGCCTTTGAAGTTGAAAATGTCTATGCCCCGGATGTTTCCCACACCACGAAAACCTATAATGATTTTGTTTTAGAAGTGAGAAACGAAGGGACCTACATTAAAACAGCTAAGGCTGGGATTACTTTAATTAATCCTGCTTTAGCGGCTGTGATAGGTTGCCCTTCATTCAGCAATGTGTATTTTGTTGGACCGGTGAAAAATTATGGAACAGATCTTAATTCTTGGAGTGCTGTTATGAAGTTAGATTTTGGAAATTCTTCTTATCTTTTCACTGGAGATGCCGATAGAATTTCTGAAAAAGATATGATAGATAATAGTATGTTTTTAAAGGCAGATGTCCTTAAGGTTGGACATCATGGGTCCGATTCTTCGACCTCGCAAGAGTTTTTAAAGGAAGTTAATCCAAAATATGCGGTTATATCTGTGGGTAAAAATAATAATTACGGTCATCCAGCACAGGAAGTATTAGAAAGATTGGAAATGTGTAAGGTAGATCTTTTTCGTACAGATTTGCAGGGACATATTATAGCTATTAGTGATGGGAATAAAATAAATTTTAACGTTGAACCAATTAACATTGTTAATCTTATGGAAGATGCCCAAGAATCAACACCACAAAAAACTTCTATATTGATTACGCATTTAGATGTTTCTGATGAAAAGGTTACTATCTGCAACAATACTGATATAGACGTTGATTTAACAGGATGGGTTTTGGTTAGCGAAGTTGGGAACCAAAAGTTTAATCTTCCAGATGGATATATACTTAAAGCTGGAAAATGTGTGAATATTTTGTCAGGCCGTAACGCAATAGATGAACCTCCAACTAATTTAAAATGGACGGGCGCTTATATATGGAATAACGATAGCGATATTGCAGCCCTCTACGACGCAGAAGGGGTACTAATAAGCAGGGTTGAATTCTAACGTTTTGTCAACTACAATAATAAAAATTAATTAGAAATTGTGATTTTATGTTAAAAAAAATGCTTGAAAAAAGAGATCAGTTGTGTTATAATTCTTATGCTTAAATGAAGTTTCTATATTTACGGGGTCGTGGCGCAGCTGGGAGCGCGCTACCATGGCACGGTAGAGGTCGTGGGTTCAAGTCCCATCGACTCCACCAATATGAGGGAAATATTCCCTCATTTTTTATATATTAAATCTTTTATCATGGGTGGGCTGCGGGGCGAAGGGGCTTATACACATCTGACGCTGCCGACGA